>NZ_JAHXBG010000031.1 GCF_020103725.1 Hyalangium gracile
ATCTGCATGACGCCCAGGATGCCGACGGAGAAGACGACCAGGGCGGCCATGGCCTCGATGAGGCTGGTGCCGCGAGGGGATGAGCGCGAACGGTTCATGTGGACGCAACCTCCTAGAAGACGACGGCGGCGCCCGCGGGCGCGGAGACGGTGAGCAGCTTGGGCGTGAAGCCCTTCTCATCCTCGGTGCTGGGAGCGAAGGCGATCACGGCGCCCGAAGGCACGTTGCCCGTCATCACCTTCATGGTTCCGTCGGAGTTGAAGCGCAGCACGCCGTAGGGGCGGCCCGAGGGGCTCACACAGAAGTTGCAGCCGGCCGCCAAGTCCTGCGTGGGCTTGTTCAGCTCGGAGGGCGTGGTCTGCGGCGTGGTGAGCGGGATGGCGCTGAAGGGCGCCGGCAGCGGCTTGGTGATGCGGTTGGAGTCCAGGTCCAGGAAGGCCAGCCCACCCGAGTCCATGCCCGAACTCGCCGCCAGCACCAGCTGGTCGTGGATGGTGGCGTTGCGCGTCTCCAGGGTGTTGTTTGGCAGGGTGCGCGTGTAGGCCAGCACCACGTCCGGCTCCTGGGTCAGGTCCAGCGCGTTCCAGCTGATCGCGGTCCCGTCATCGGGGCGCTCCAGGAGCAGGAGGCGCAGCCGGTTGTCGGGCGTCTGGTGGATGAAGATGTAGTGGGGCGAGCCGCGGCTGATGGCACGCATCTGCGCGCTGTTGATCATCGCCGTCATGTCGAACACGGCGTTGTTCATCCGCGCCTTGCCCATGCCGTAGACCATGAAGGTCACGGCCAGGGCGGCCAGGATGATGAGGATGACGACCGCGGTCATCACCTCGATCAGCGTGAAGCCTCGGCGGAGTCGGGTTCGTGCGGGCATGCGAGGTCCTCCTGCGATGCCTCGCCTGTCGCAAAGAGCGGGCCGGCTCGGGCCCCGTGCAAAGCTGCGGAACCACGCGTGTGGGCGCGGCGCGCCTATGCAGCCCGTTGCGGGCCGCACCTCGCAAACTTTGCACGCCTCGGGGAGTGTCTTCCGCTAGACGAGCGGCGCTCCCGCCCCGCCTTGATCCTGGGAGGCGGGAGTCGTCATCCGCGCGTTGCGGCCGCGGCGCAGCAGCATGAACACCACGGGCCCGAGCGCCAGCAGCAGCTGAGGCACGAGCGAGACCGCATCCGGGTAGACGCCGAGCACCTCCACCTTGACGAAGGGGATGGGCATCAGCGGCAGCAGGGCCACCTCCTGCAGCGCGTGCAGGCCCTTGCCCAGCAGCAGCACGGCGGTGATGACGAGCACCACGGTGGACACGTTGAAGAGCGTCTTCATGGGCAGCCGGTAGCCCACGCGGTTCACGAAGAGCACCAGCGCCAGCAGCGCCACGCCGCCCGCCAGCGAGCCCCAGGCCACGCCCGCCGTCGAGTCCAGCGCCAGGCCCTGGAGGAACACCGCCGTCTCGAAGCTCTCGCGCAGCACCGCGGTGAAGGCGATGGTGAACAGGCCCAGCGTGCTGCCGCTGCCCAGCGCGCCCTGCATCTTCTGGCGCAGCTCGCCCATGAAGCGGCTCATGTTGGCGCGCGCGTTGAGCCACAGCGCCGCGTACACCAGCATGCCCACCGCCACGAGCGCGGTGACACCCTCGAGCATCTCGCGGTTGGCTCCGGCCAGCAGGCGCCGCCCGAAGAGGAAGGCCAGCGCTCCCACCACGAGCGCGGACACCCAGCCCGCGTGCACCACGCGCACCTGTCCCATCGCCTGCATCTTGCGCAGCGCCGCCAGCAGCGCTCCGACGATGATGGTGGCCTCGAAGCCCTCGCGCAGCAGGATGAAGAAGGTGAGCCAGAGCACGGACCACATGTCCGCCGCCGTGCCGCTGCCCCGCCGGGCCTGATCCAGCAGCGTCAGCAGCTCGCGCCCCTCATCCTGCAGGTGCGGGCTGTTGCGCTCGGCCGCGAGCCGGGACTTGAGGAACGCCTGCTCCAGCCTGTCCACCAGCGCCGCGTCCCGGGCGCGCAGCTTCACCTCCACGGGCTCCAGGCCGTTGAGGTAGCCCTCCAGCAGCTCGGCGCGCGCGCCCAGCATGTCGCCCGCGGCACCCTTGCGCAGCGCCTCCTCCACGTGGGTGCGCGCCACCAGCAGCGAGCGCTCCTCGTCCGCGTCCGGCAGCTTCTGCCGCAGGCACGCCAGGTTCTTATCCCCGTGCTCGGCGGCGAGATCCGGATCCGTGGCCGTGGCCAGCCGCTCCAGGGACACGCTGGGCGGAGTGCCCTCGCACGGAGGCTGGCGCAGGGTGAAGACGAAGAAGGCGAGCGACCAGCGCTGCTCCTCGGAGAGCGTGGGGAAGCCCGGCATCGCCGTGCCCGGCACGCCGAAGCTGATGGTGTTGAAGGCCTTGTACGGCATCAGCCCGGCCATCGTGGCCGGGTCATGGAAGTTGGCGGGCTTGGGGTCCATCGTCTGCGCGATGGGCACGTCGCCGCGGCCATCCGCGCCGTGGCAGGCGGCGCAGGACACCTTGAAGAGCTCCGCGCCCTGCGCGAGCTTCGGCGGCTGGCGCGGGCTGCGCGACAGGCCACCGGCGAGCACCAGATCCTCCACCAGCGCGCCGCAGTCCTTGCTGACGCCCTCTGGGTCCTTCCCCTGGTCCACCCGCGCCTTCACGTCCTGGATTCGCGGCAGGAAGCCCGCTCCGGCCGGCCCCAGCTCCCGGGCGGCTTCTGCGGCCTCGGCGATGAAGCTCTTCTGCTCGGCCAGCTCGAACTCGGACTGGGTCTCGATGGCGTTCGGGTAGTCCGCCTCCAGGTACTGGAGGATGCCCACGAGCCGGTGCCACGTGCGGGTATCGGACGACTCGCTCCCACCCTCGGCCCCCGCGGTCAGGGGCAGTGCGAGCAGCAGCGACAACAGGGCCAGGGCACGGGTGCGGTTCACAGGCTCACTTGTAGCAGCTTGAGGCCCGTGTCTCAATTTTGAGAATCAAAGTCAAAATTCGCGAGGGTGCGGCGCATCCGTTTCTACAAGCAGGCGCGCCTCAGCGCTCGCGCTCGTAGGTGAGGAAGGCGTAGGGGAGGGCGTCCGCCGTGGCGGCGGGGTGGTGCTCCTCCTCGAGCAGCTTCCACGTGGAGAGGTCCACCTCTGGGAAGCGGGTGTCGCCGGGGATGTCCCGCTCGATGCGGGTGAGGTAGAGCCTGTCCAGCCGCCCCATCGTCTGCGCGTAGAGCTCCGCGCCCCCGGCGATGAAGACCTCGTCCTCGCCCTGGGCGAGTGTGAGCGCCTCGTCCACCGAGTGGGCCACCTTCACGCCCGCGGGCGCGTAGCCCGGCTGGCGCGTCACGACTATCATCGTCCGGCCTGGGAGCGGACGGCCGATGGACTCGTACGTCTTGCGGCCGAGGACGAGCGTGTGGCCCATCGTCACCCGCTTGAAGCGCGCGAGGTCCGCGGGCAGCCGCCACGGGAGCTGGTTGTTGACGCCGATCACCCGGTTGGCCGCCATGGCGACGATGGCCGACAGCTTCATACGGCCACGGGCGCCTTGATGGCGGGGTGCGGCTCGTAGCCCTCGAGCGTGAAGTCCTCGTACTTGAAGGCGAACAGGTCCTTCACGTCCGGGTTGAGCTTCATCCGGGGCAGCGGGCGCGGCTCACGCGAGAGCTGCGTCCGAGCCTGCTCCACGTGGTTGAGGTAGAGGTGCGCGTCGCCGATGGTGTGGATGAACTCGTGCGGGGTGAGCCCCGTCACCTGGGCCACCATCATCGTCAGCAGCGAGTAGGAGGCGATGTTGAAGGGCAGCCCGAGGAAGATGTCCGCGCTGCGCTGGTAGAGCTGGCAGGACAGGCGCCCGTCCGCCACGTAGAACTGGAAGAGCACGTGGCAGGGCGGCAGCTTCATGGAGGGCAGGTCCGCCACGTTCCACGCGCTGACGATGTGGCGCCGCGAGTCCGGGTTCTTGCGCAGGCCCTCGACGAGGATGCGCATCTGGTCGATGTGCTCGCCGTTGGGCGCGGACCACGAGCGCCACTGGTGCCCGTAGACGGGGCCGAGGTTGCCCTGGGCATCGGCCCACTCGTCCCAGATGGTGACGCCGTTCGCCTGGAGCGAGCGCACGCTGGTGTCACCCTGGAGCATCCACAGCAGCTCGTGGATGATGGACTTCAGGTGGAGCTTCTTGGTGGTCACCACCGGGAAGCCCTGGGTGAGATCGAACCGCAGCTGGTGGCCGAAGACGCTCAGCGTGCCGGTGCCGGTCCGGTCACTTTTCTTCGTTCCGTGCTTGAGAACGTGTTCGAGCAGCGCGAGGTAGGGTTTCATGGCAGGTTCGAGGGCATGAAGATCTACACGAAGACGGGGGACGCTGGGGAAACGGGTTTGTTCGGAGGCGGGCGCGTTCCAAAAGACGACGAACGGGTCGATGCGTACGGCGAGGTGGATGAGCTGAACGCGACACTCGGGCTGGCGCGCAGCCTCTCGATGCCTCCGGACCTGGACGGGCTGCTCCAGCGCCTGCAGGACCAGCTGTTCACGGTGGGTGCGGCGCTGGCCACACCCATGGGCACCAAGGCGTCGGCGCACATCCCCACGCTCAAGCCCGAGTGGGTGGAGGCCATGGAGAAGGCCATCGACGGCTTCGAGGCCGAGCTGCCCGCCATGACACACTTCATCCTCCCCGGGGGCACCCAGGCGTCCAGCGCGCTGCACCTGGCGAGGACGGTGTGCCGGCGGGCGGAGCGGCGAGTCGTCCCGCTGCTGCGCGAGGGGAAGGTCCCCACCGAGGTGGGTGTTTTCCTCAATCGGCTCTCGGACCTGCTCTTCGTCCTGGCCCGGGTGGCCAACCACCGGGAAGGCGTCCCAGATGTGAAGTGGATACCGGAGAAGCCTCAGAAGTAGCTCCTTGCGGCCCGGGGAGCGTTAGAAGAGACGTGACGTGAACCCGCTCCCCACCGCCTACCTGCGCCAGCTCTCCGAGGCCGTTGGCTTCGATCTGGTCGGCTTCGCTCGCGCCGAGCCCATCCCGCCCGAGTCGCTCTTGTCGTGGATCGAGGCGGGCTACGCGGCGGACATGGACTGGATGACGGAGCGGGCGGCCGAGCGGCTCGATGTCTCCCAGCTCCTGCCGGGGGCGAAGACGGTGGTGGCCTTCGCCAACAACTACTACCGGAACGATGCGGAGGCGGAGGGCTCGCCCATCGCCCGGTACGCGCGAGGGAGGGACTACCACTCGACGCTGCGGGACCGGATGAAGGCCTTCCGCAAGGCGGTCCAGGAGACGTACCCGGGTATCGGCACCTACGGGAGCGTGGACAGCGGCCCGCTGATGGAGAAGGTGTGGGCGGCACGCGCGGGCCTGGGCTACGTGGGCAAGAACGGGTGCTTCATCACCGAGCCCTTTGGCTCCTGGGTGCTGCTGGCCACGGTGGTGCTGGACGCGGAGGTGGACGCCTACGGCAACGGCCCGCTGGCGGACCGGTGCGGATACTGCCGCAAGTGCCTCATGTCCTGCCCCACGGGCGCGCTGGTGGGTAACGGCCGGGTGGATGCGCGCGCGTGCCTCTCGTACCAGACGATCGAGAACCGCGAGCGCGAGGTGCCCGAGTCCTTCCGCGTGGAGATGGACAACCTCGTCTTCGGCTGCGACATCTGCCAGGACGTGTGTCCGCTCAACCGGCGGCCCGTGTTCGCGGAGCACCCGCGCTTCGCTCCGCGCGCAGTGGCGGGCCTGGGCGTGATGGAGCTGGCCGGGCTGACCCCCGAGCAGTACCAGAAGTTCATCCCGGGCACGGCGCTGGCGCGGGCCCACTACGATGGGCTGCGGCGCAACGCCGTCTATGCGCTGGGTGCGGCGCGGGAGGCGAACGCTCGACAGCTGCTCGAAAAGCTCAGCGGGGACTCGAGCGAACTGGTACGTAGCGCCGCGCAATGGGCGCTTCGACAGCTCGTGCAGTGAGCGACGCATCACCTTCCCCGACACCGCTCGGAAGGGTTTATGCGGCGCTGCTCTTCCAGGTGCTCATCAGCGCGGGGACGTACCTGGCCGCCAAGCGGGCCATGGAGGAGCTGTCTCCCGCGACGACGATCCTCTGGCGGTTCCTGATCAGCGGGGCGATGTTCGTGCTGCTGCTCCTGGTGACGCCCGGCCCGAAGCTGCCGCCGCGCTCGGAGTGGCGGAAGACGCTATGGCTCGGGCTGCTGGCGGGCCCGGTGAACCAGCTGCTGTTCTTCACGGGGCTGGCGCGCACTCCGGCGGCGCATGGGGCGCTGCTGTACGCGATGACGCCGCTGGGCGTGTACGTGACGAGCCTCATCCAGGGCCAGGAGCGGTCCTCCGCGCGAGCGGTG
Organism: Hyalangium gracile; assembly: GCF_020103725.1. Classification (NCBI taxonomy): domain Bacteria; kingdom Pseudomonadati; phylum Myxococcota; class Myxococcia; order Myxococcales; family Archangiaceae; genus Hyalangium; species Hyalangium gracile. The sequence goes on from NZ_JAHXBG010000031.1 coordinate 6,323, forward strand.
GCGGGCATCGTCACGGCGTTCACGGGCGTGGTGGTGCTCCTGCTGGGCCGCGGGCTGGCCAGCGCGCGCGGTTCGCTGATGGGGGACCTGCTCATCCTGGGCGCGGTGGTGGCGTGGGTGCTCTACACGACGGAGGGGCGTCCCTTCGCGGCGAGCCACGGGCCCATCCGGGCGACGGCGTGGAGCATGGTGGCGGCGACGCTGCTGATGCTCCCGATAGCGCCCTTCGCGCTTCAGCCCGCCCAGGTGCTGAACGCGAGCCTGGCCGCGCAGGGCTCCGTGCTGTACGTCGCGCTGCTCACCTCGGTGGTGGCGTACCTGCTCTGGTACTACGCGCTGTCCAAGGCGCCCGCGTCGAAGGTGGCCATCTTCTCCAACCTGCAGCCGGTGGCCACGGCGCTGGCCGCCTGGGCGCTGCTGGGAGAGGAGCCGCACTGGGAGCTGGCGGTGGGCGGCGTGCTCGTCATCGTCGGCGTCCGGCTCACGCAGGGCGCGAAGGTGCAGCCTGCCCCCTCGACAGCGCCAGAGGAGCGTCCGTCCCGCTGAACTTGGGGCGCGTCAGTCCCCGTTGGGGTCCCACTCGGAGATGTCCTTCTTGGGCTCGGGAGGCGGCTTCGGGCGCGGCGGCTCCACCCGGGGCGCGGGCTTCGGCGGCGGCGGTGGAGCCGGCGGCTCCTCCGCGAGCAGTGGATCCGATTCCTCCGCGGCCGTGGACGCGACCGCGGGCTCGGACTTTCCAGAGGACTTGGAGTCCGAGGGCCTGCTCGGCTCGGAGCTGTCGGTGGACTCGGGCTCCTTCGTGGGCTCGGGCTCCGGCTCGCTTGCCCGGTAGACGCCGCGGCGCGCCGTAGGCTGGGCGGGCTCGCTCGGTGTCGAGGCCGTCGCTGCCGGCTTCTTCTCCGCGGGCGAGCTCTTGCTGGCGGGCTTCTCCGAGCTGTCTTCCGAGGCGCGGTAGATACCGGAACGCGTGCCGCTGCTCGAGGAGGCCGGGGCGTCATCGCGCCACGACTTGTCGTCCTCGGAGTACCGGGCGGGCTCCTCGGGGGGCGCAGAGGGCGGCGGGGGCCCATTGTCCGGCGTGATGCCCAGGCTCTCCCGCTCCTGGAGCGCAAAGTGCCGGTCCCGACACAGGTCGTACTTCTCCTTGCAGCGCTGCAGACAGTTGCCAAGCTTGGCGTAGGTGCGCGAGCTGCTGCCGTACTCGACGGTGCAGTCCTCCCGACAGTCGGAGTTGTCGTCCTTGCAGCCGGAGGGGGCTGACGAGCCCTGAGCGAAGGCCGGCGCGGCCAGGAGGGTGAGCCACAGCAGCGGAAGTGCACGCATGACGGGGCGAGAAGTTAGCAGTCTTTACCCCCCTCTGGCTCGGGGGCCGCGCTATCGTCCCCGCCACCAGCGCCGTGGAGGACACACATGGCAGGCATCCGGATGGGCATCATTGGTGGCGCCGGGCTCCTGGAGTCGCTGGCGGCCACGGGTCGGGCGGATCCGCACATCATCGAGACCCCCTTCGGACCCACCTCCGGCCCCCTCTACACCCTGGAGCTCGAGGGCGTCTCGGTGGCCGCGGTGGCGCGCCACGGCGCCGGACACCAGTTCAGCCCCACCCGCGTCCCCTACCGGGCCAACCTCTTCGCCCTCAAGGTGCTGGGCGTCTCCCACGTCCTCGCCTACGGCATGGTGGGCAGCCTCCGCGAGCACATCCACCCGCGCCACCTCGTCATCCCGGATCAGGTCATCGACCGCACCTACCGGCGGCCCTGCACCTTCTATGACGACCTGGTGGTGCACGTGGAGATGACCTCTCCCTTCTGCGAGACGCTGCGGCACGTCCTCATCCAGGCGGCCGACGGCAACGACACCCAGCTGCACCCCCAGGGGACGTACGTCTGCATCGAGGGCCCGGCGCTCAGCACCCGCGCCGAGAGCGTCATGTACCGCACCTGGGGCGGAGACCTGATCGGCATGACGGCGATGCCCGAGGCCAAGCTCGCTCGCGAGGCGGAGCTGCACTACGCGCTGGTCGCCGTGCCCACCGACTACGAGTCCTGGCAGCCGGCCGCCAGCTCCGACGCGGAGGCGCTCAACGCCGCCCACTTCCAGAACCGCCAGGCCGCCAACGCCCACGCGCTGTCCCTCATCCGCCGGGCCCTGCCCCGGGTGGCTGCCGCGGCCTCTCGTTGCACCTGTGACTCCGCCCTGGCGCTGGGCATCTGGTCGGATCGCCGCCGCATCTCCAACGAGGTGCGCACCCGCCTGCGCCCGCTGCTGGGCAAGTACCTGCCGCCCGAAGTCGTCTGAAGGACAGAAGGAGAGCAGGGGCTCGCTCGCTCGCCTGCTGCACCCGGGCCACCCCATCCCCACCTTGCACTCCCCAAGCCAGGGGAGGCGAGCAAGCCAAGGGGGGCGGATGAGGTTGTTGAGGCTCAAGTACCTGACATGGCGCGAGTTCGGCCGGCGCTTCGTGAAGGAGTTCCAGGAGGACACCGTCACGGACTGCGCCGCGCAGCTCTCGTACTACTTCCTCTTCTCGCTCTTTCCGATCCTGTTCTGCCTCGTCACGCTGGTGGCCTACCTGCCCTTCGCGCACGGGGCGGTGGAGGAGATGATGCAGCGCATCGCTCCCCTGGTGCCGGCACAGGTGATGGCGCTGCTGGACGAGCACCTGCGCTCGCTGTTGAACCAGCCTCGGCCCAGGCTGCTCACCCTGGGCTTGGTGGTGGCGCTGTGGTCGGCCTCGCGCGGAGTGGACGCGCTGCGCAAGGCGCTCAACCTCGCCTACGACGTGCCCGAGTCTCGCCCCATCTGGAAGACGCAGGGCGTGGCGATGCTGATGACGCTGGTGGGCACGCTGCTCATCCCCGTGTCCTTCACCGTGTTCCTGCTGGGCGGCAAGGTGGGGGAGTGGCTCGCGGAGCGGCTGCACGTCGAGACCATCTTCTATCTCGTGTGGTCCTGGCTGCGCTGGCCCTTCACGGCCGCGCTGGTGATGCTGATGCTGGCGCTCTGCTACTACGTCCTGCCGGACGTGAAGCAGCGCTTCAAGTACATCACCCCCGGCTCGGTGATTGGCACGGTGCTGTGGCTGGGCAGCACCTGGGGCTTCACCCAGTACGTGGAGCACTTCGGCAAGTACAACGTCACGTATGGCTCCATCGGCGGCGTGGTGGTGCTGCTGCTGTGGCTCTACATCACCGGCCTCATCTTCATCGTCGGCGGCGAGCTGAACGCCATCCTCGAGCATGCCTCCCGGGACGCCAGGTCCAAGGCGAAGGGCGCACGAGCGCCGGGAGAGTCGCCGCCGCTCGAGCCGCCGCTCAAGACGCCGGGCGCGGCCAAGAGCGCCAGCAGCGCGCGCAAGACGCAGTTCGCCCGCTGGCGGTGGCGCCGGCGCGTGGCCCAGGGCAAGTCCCCCGAGCCCTCCAGCACCGAGCCTCCGAACCCCACGCTCCACTGAGTCGTGGCGCCAGGCGCTCCCTCTTCCGGCGCGGCACCGGCTAGGATGGGGCTCCCAAGGAGACTGTCCGAATGAAGAAGCGGTACCGGTGCCTCGCCTGCAGCCACGTGTACGACCCGGAGGAGGGAGACCCGGCCTCGGGCATCCCTCCCGGGACCGCCTTCGAGGATCTCCCGGCCGACTGGATCTGCCCGGACTGTGGCGCCACCAAGGCCGACTTCGAGCCGCTGGAAGAGTGGTAGCCAGGGCGCTCGCGGGCCCACCGCCCGGTGAGCCCGCGCACCCGGGGCCTACTTCCCGCCGAGCTTCTGCTTGATGGGCGCCAGCCGATCCGCGCCCACCTCCGTGCCGCTCAGCCCGTTCTGGGCGATGTACTTCTCCAGGTGGGCGATGCGGTCCGCGTTGGTGGGGTGCGTGCTCAGCCACTTGAGCACCCCCGGGGTGTTACCCTGCATCTGCTGGAGCTTCTGGAAGAAGGTGATGAGGCCTCGCGGATCGTAGTTCGAGCCGGCCGTGTACCTCGCGCCGTACTCGTCCGCCTCCGTCTCCTCGCTGCGGCCGTGCGCCAGCATCGCGCCGCCGCCCACCAGCTGCGCGGCGATCTGCGCCGCCGTGCCCGGATCCTTGCCCAGCGCCAGCTGGGTGATGGCCTGGATGCCGTACGCGTTCACCATCGCGCGCGCCGAGTGCCGGCCCACCACGTGGCCCGCCTCGTGCGCCAGCACGCCCACCACCTCCGCCTCGGTGCTGGCGGCCAGCAGCAGGCCCGTGTACACGTAGAGGTAGCCGCCCGGCGTGGCGAAGGCGTTCACCGTCTTCGGATCGTTGATGACGTTGACCTTCCACTTCACGCCCTTCCGGTCCCGGTTGGCCTGCTGGAGGATGGGCGTGGCGAGCCGGTTCACGTATTCCAGGATGGCCGGATCCTGGACGTACTGGATCTTCTCCTTCTGCTCGAGCTCCTGCTTCACCTGCAGGCCGAGCTGCTCCTCCTGCTCGTCGGTGATCAGGACATCGGCGACGGCCTTCTCCGCGGTGATGCGCTGCTTGGCACAGCCGGTGGAGAGGCCCGCCGCGACGGTGAGGCCCAGGAATACCGAGAGGATGCGCTGCATAGAGACGTCTCTTCCTTTCCTGACGCTGCGTGAGAGTCGCCGGACTCGTAGTCAGAGGCCCGGGTGGCGGCAAGCATCTCGTGCCGCCCTTTCTCACGGGACGGAGGGAGGTGGCGGGTATGCAACGCTCGTCGCGGCATGCCCCCCTGGCCGTTGCCCCACCGGGGTGCCGGGCGACCCTTGTCTCTACCGGGAGCGGGATGGACGTTTGAAGCCGGCGATCCGCGCACGGACGCCAGGGAGGCCCGAGATGTCACGTCCTTGCTGGGTCGGCTCACTGAGCTTCGGTCTGGTCCATGTGCCGGTGAGGCTCTACGCCGCGGTGGAGCCCAAGCAGGTCCGCTTCCATCTGCTGCACGAGGCGGACGGAGCGCGCATCCGACAGAAACGCGTGTGCTCGGTGGACGGAGAGGAGGTGCCGCTCGACGAGGTGGTGAAGGGCTACGAGCTGCGTAAGGGCCAGTACGTCGAGGTGACGCGGGGCGAGCTGGAGGCGTTCGATCCCAGGTCCAGCCGCATCATCGAGCTGGAGGACTTCGTGGAGCTCGAGGACATAGATCCTGTGTTCTACGAGGCCAACTACCACCTGGTGCCGGAGATGGGCGCGGAGCGCCAGTACGCGCTGCTCGTCACCGCGCTGGCGCGCTCCGGCCGGGTCGGCATCGGGCGGCTGGTCATGCGCCACAAGGGGCACCTGTGCGTGGTGCGCCCGTTCGGCCGGGGCCTGGCGCTCTCCACGCTGTACTACGCGGAGGAGATGATCTCCCAGGACCTGCTGCCCGAGCTGTCCGTGGTGGGGCAGCGCCCCTCCGATCAAGAGGTGGAGATGGTGCTGCGCCTCATCGAGTCGCAGTCCAACACCTTCGAGCCTCGCCGCTACCACAACACCCACCGCGAGCGGCTCCTGGCCTTCCTGGATCGGCGCGCCCGGGCCCAGGCGAAGCTCGTCGAGCCGGTGCCCCCTGCCGCCCCCGCGCCGGATGCCCAGGCCACCGCGGAGCGGATGGAGGCGTTCCGGCGAATCGAGGAGGGGATTGCCGCGCTGCGTCAGGGCGGGCGCGGAGGCGCTCGGGCGGAGCGGCGGGCTGCCTCGCAGGGGGCGCTGCGGTACCGCCCGCAGGCGGCGCGCGAGGTCCGTAGTCGCCAGGGAGAAGGGGCGGAGCACTCCCGGTCTCGCACGGACAAGGGCGAGCGCGAGCCCACCTGAGCCCGAAGGTCCGGGGTCCCTCGGATTTCGACTCCCGTGCCCCGGCTCCTTACCGGGCGAGCGAGCATGCGGCGGCGGAAGGTGGCGGTTACCATGGGCCGCCATGTCCGTCGCGCTCGAAAACCGCCTCGAGGTTCTTCGCTCCCACCCCCGCTTCCGTCCCGAGACCGTCGAACGCTTCGCGCGCTTCCTCGCGAACGCGTCAGATGACGCCCTGTTCCGGACCAGCCCGCTGCACTTCGCCTCGGACGAGGGCGTGCCGGAGAACGAGGCCATCGACCTGTTCCTGCGCGCCACCCACGCGGGCATCCTGGAGTTCACCTGGGGCGTGCTGTGCCCCGGGTGTGGCTCGTTCCTGACGACGCCCGCGGCGCTGCGCTCGCTCCAGAGGGAGCGTGACTGCCAGATGTGCCGCGTCAGCATCCGGGCGGAGGACGACAACATGGAGGTGGCCTTCAGCGTGGCGCCCTCCGTGCGTCGCACCCGCTTCCACCAGCCCGAGGGGCTGGATCTGCGCAGGGATCTGCTGGCGCTGATGTTCTCCCAGAGCCGCACCATCTCGGACGACATCCGCAAGACGGTGTCCGAGTCCGTCCTGGATTCGATCTCCCTGCCGCCCGGCGGTGTCCACCGCTTCACCGCGAAGCTGGAAGCTGGGAAGGCCTACTTCCTGGCCGTGCCGCTCCACCACGTGTGGTGCGAGCTGCCGGCCGTCGCCGACCGGGGCACGAGCTCCGTCGAGGCGGAGCTGATCGACGGCCGACTGCTGCCGGGCCACGTCGAGGTGCGCGCGGGCGAAGTCACGGTGACGCTCCACAACCGCACGCCCGCCACGGCGCGGGTGGCGCTGGTGAAGTTCTGGTTCACCCAGGAGCAGATGTCCTGCGACACCAACGGGCCGCCGTCCATGCACCTGCGGCGCTACCTCAGCGGCAAGCGGCTGGTGACGCACCAGACGTTCCGCGAGCTGTTCCGCGCCGAGAGCATCCCCTCCGAGGGCGGGCTCGAGTTCAAGTCGCTGACGGTGCTCTTCACGGACCTGAAGGGCTCCACGGAGCTGTACGAGCGCATCGGCGACCTGCGCGCCTACGGGCTGGTCCGCGAGCACTTCAGCGTGCTGCGCGACATCATCGCCGAGCGGGGCGGCTCCATGGTGAAGACGATTGGCGACGCGGTGATGGCCAGCTTCGCCGAGCCCACGCCCGCGCTGGAGGCGGCCACGGCGATGACGCGCGAGGTGCGGCGGGTGGCGCGGGACGGCGCGCAGCTGCAGCTCAAGGTGGGCATGCACACCGGGCCCTGCATCGCGGTGGAGCTCAACGAGCGGCTGGACTACTTCGGCCAGACGGTGAACGTGGCCTCGCGCGTCCAGGGCGTGGCGGCCGCCGATGAGATCGCCATCACCGAGCCGGTGTACTCGGCCCCCGGAGCCCAGGACATCATCCGCGCCGCGGCGCTGAACGCCACGCGCGAGCGGGCGCTCCTCAAGGGCGTGGAGGGCGAGACGACCGTCTACCGGCTGCGCTGAACCGGGGCCCTGAAAGCCGAAGAGGCCCCCACTCTCGCGGGAGCCTCTCGGTACACCCGGGGGGCGGCCCGGGGGTGGGGGGACTACTTCAGCCGGCCCTCGGCCGCGTCGTAGTCGATGTTGGAGAAGTACGCGTCCACGTACTTGGCGCGCTCGTTGGCCTTGTAGTCCGGCACGAAGGCGTGCTCCCACGCGTCCATGACGATGATGGGCTTGAAGCCGGCGATGTTGTTCGTCTCGTGCAGGGTGATCCAGTGGTTGGACAGCCACCCGGTGCGCGGATCCTGGAACGTCACCGCCCAGCCGATGCCCGGCATGGTGGAGATGGCGCGGAAGTCGGCCAGCCACGTCTCGAAGGAGCCGAAGCTCTCCTCCATGGCCTTCTTCAGCTTGGCCGGAGGGGTGGCGCCGCTGCCGCCCGCCTTCAGGTTGCCGAAGTAGTACTCGTGGAGGACGACGCCGTTGTACTCGAAGCCCAGCCGACGGGTCATCTCCGCGTACATCGGGTTGGTGCCGGCTGCCTCGCCCTTGGTCGCCATGCCCGAGAGCGTCTCGGTGAGCTTGTTGGTCCGGTTGACGTAGCCCTCGTACAGCTTGAAGTGGACCTCGAGCACCGCGTCGCTGATGCCCTTGAGCCCCTTGCAGTTCGGGAACTGCATCGGCGTGTACTTCTTGTCGGCCATACTGCCTCCCATGCGTGTGGAGATGATGAAGGCACCTCATTAGAGGAGGTGCCAGCGTTTGGCGCGCGCAACTTCTCGCGGGTGTACGCACTTCAACAAGTAAGAAATGCGTCGGCCCCGCGCACGGTGCTATGTGCCTGGGGCGGATGCCTGAGCTACCTGAGGTAGAGAGCGCCCGACGCAACCTGGAGCGTTGGTTTCACGGACACCGCGTGCTGAAGGCCGAGGCGGGTGATACCCGCATCTTCCGAGGCGCGAAGCGCAAGCAGTTCTCCGAGCTCACCGGGCGCGTCGAGTCCCTGGAGCGCCGGGGCAAGTACCTGCTGCTCACCTTCGAGGGCGGCCGGGGCCTGCTGGCCCACCTGGGCATGACGGGCAAGTTCGTCCGGCGCCGCGAGGGCCAGGTGCCGCCTCACAGCCACGCCCGCTTCCACCTGGAGGACGGCACCGTCATCCACTTCACGGACTATCGCCTCTTCGGGCGGATGGAGCCCGCGCCCGCCGCGAAGCTGCACCAGCTCGAGGCCATCCAGGCGCTCGGGAGGGATCCGGTGGCCGACGGGCTCACCGCGCAGCAGCTCCAGGAGGCGCTGGGCCGCTCCCGGATGGACCTGAAAGTCGCCCTGATGGACCAGGGGCGCATCGCGGGGCTTGGCAACATCTACGTGGCGGAGGCGCTCTTCCGCTCGGGCCTGCACCCGTCGCGCAAGCCCGCCACCCTCACGGCCGAGGAGTGGGAGCGGCTCACCCAGGCCATCCACGACACCCTTCGGTCCGCTCTCGAGCAGGAGCAGGGCGAGGAGCCGGTGTACCTGGAAGAGAATCGCTCGGAGAATCCGTTCCTGGTGTATGGCCGGGCGGGCGGGCCGTGCTCGAAGTGCCAGACGAAGGTCCAGTCCTTCACTCAGGGAGGACGCACCACGCACTTCTGCCCGAAGTGTCAACCGAAGCGCAGCAAGAGAGGGAAGCGATGAGCGTCAAAGCCAAGGGCCTCGACCACGTGGCCATCGCCGTGAAGGACCTGGACAAGGCCATCGCCCTGTACCGGGACACGCTGGGCCTGGAGCTGTCCGAGATCGAAGAGGTGCCCGAGCAGAAGGTGCGCACCGCCATCTTCGGCCACGGCAGCGGCCGCGTGGAGCTGATTTGTCCCACCTCCGCGGACACGGGCGTGGCGAAGTTCCTCGAGAAGCGGGGCGAGGGGCTGCACCACATCTGCCTCGAGGTGGAGGACATCGAGGCCTCGCTGGCGGAGCTGAAGGCGAAGGGGGCGCCGTTGATCGACGAGACGCCCAAGCCGGGCGCGGGCGGCGCGAAGGTGGCCTTCATCCACCCCAAGGGCAGCCACGGGGTGCTCGTCGAGCTGAGCCAGAAGCCCAAGCCCTAGTGCGTTGACAGGTGGGAAGGCTGGTGTGGTTGGCGTTGACACCCCTCCCCCCCGTGGCTTAACTCGCGCGCCCTCTGTACTCGGCCGCCCCGAGCGGTCCTGGAGAAAAGTGCCCATGTCCCACGTCCTGCTGGCGGCGTTGCTCGTCGCCTCCGCCACGGCCACCGCCCAGACGTCTCCCCAGAAGACGCCGGTGCCTGAGAGCGGGACGCCCGCGTCGGCGAAGCCTGCTCCCGCTCCCCAGCCCGCGCCCACGCCGGCCACCGCCGCTCCCGTCCCCGACGCGCCCCCGCAGCCGGGGCCCGCCACCCCGCCCGCTCCCGCAGCCGCGGCCCCTGCCTCCGAGGGCGCGCTCACGCCGGAGATGCAGGCGGAGCTGGATCGCCGGCTGGAGGCCGCCCGCCAGGAGATGCGCGAGGAGATCCGCGCGCAGATGGCCACCCAGTCCCTGTCCTCCGACTGGCAGCAGGAGTTCTCCGAGGAGAAGCGCAAGCTGGAGCTGTTCACGATGGACGGCTACTTCCGCGTCCGTCCGAGCCTCTTCTACAAGTTCGACCTGGGCAAGGCGCGCGAGCGGGCGCTGTTCCCCACGCGCTCGGAGAACGAGAACACGCAGGCGGGCGGCAACCTGCGCGTGCGGCTCGAGCCCACCTTCAACGTCTCCGAGGAGGTGCGGCTCAAGCTCCAGGTGGACCTGCTGGACAACATCCTGCTGGGCTCCACGCCGGACTCCACCCAGAGCGGCCGGGACGTGTTCACCATCTTCTCGCAGAGCCAGAACCCACCTCCGGCGGGTACGATCCTCAAGGACTCCATCTTCGTGAAGCGGGCCTACGGCGAGGTGAGCACGCCGGTGGGCATCCTGCGCTTCGGCCGCATGGGCAGCCAGTGGGGCCTGGGCATGCTGCACAACGACGGCAACTGCCTGGACTGTGACTTCGGCGACAACGTGGACCGCATCCAGTTCGTCACCGAGCCGTTCGCCGGCTTCTACGTGACGCCGATGGTCGACTTCAACTCCGAGGGCCTCACCAGCGAGTCCGTGGTGCCGGATCCGCAGCGCGAGTCGTTCGACTACACGAACTCGGATGACAGCCACAGCTACGTGATCGCCATCGCGCGCCGGGACACGGACCAGCAGACCCAGGAGAAGCTGGCGAACAACCAGGGCGTGCTCAACTACGGCCTGCACTTCACCTACCGCACCCAGCGCTGGGACACCGAGGTGACCGGCAGCCCCGTCACCTCGTTCGCCTTCGTGCCGCGCGACGCCACGCTCTACATGCCGGACCTGTGGCTGCGCTACGAGGAGCGCCTGTTCCGCATCGAGGTGGAGCTCGCCGCCATCGCGGGCAGCATCGGCAACCGGGCGGCCACCGCCGGCGATGCGAACAACCCGGCGCAGAACCAGTCGCTGCGCGTGCTCCAGTTCGGTGGCGTGGCGCAGGGCGAGTACAAGGTGCTCAACGGCAACCTGCACCTGGGGCTCGAGCTGGGCTTCGCCTCGGGCGACAGGGCCTCGGGCTTCGGCAACTACCAGCGCGGGCGCGTCGTCAACCCGGGCGGCGAGTCCGTCGACGGGCCCCAGTACAGCTGCGATCCGGGCGGCTGCGGCGACAACGCCATCCGCAACTTCCGCTTCAACCGCGCCTACCGCGTGGACCTCATCCTCTGGCGCGAGCTGATCGGCGCCGTCACGGATGCCGCGTACATCAAGCCCACGCTGCGCTACTCGCTGGCGGACGGGTTCGATGTGTTCGGCGGCGTCGTCTACTCGCAGGCGCTCTACGCGGAGTCCACGCCGTCCACCACCAGCCGCAGCCTGGGCCTCGAGGTGGACGTGGGCGCGCGCTACGAGACCGAGGACGGCTTCGTCGCGGGCATCAACTGGGGCATCTTCTTCCCCATGGCCGGCCTGCAGGAGCCGCCGGACATCACGGCTCGGGACTTCGAGACGGCCCAGGCGATCCGCGGCACGCTCGCGGTCCGCTTCTAGGGCGGCTGTCATGAACCGACTGTCTCGCGGGCTGCTGGTCCTCGTGCCTGTCGTGGGCCTCCTGCTGGGGGCCTGCGGCATCAAGGGGGCTCCTCGCCCGCCGCTGCCTCCGCCACAGCCCCCGTCGGAGACGCAGCCCCCGCCCGCGCCGGAGACCCAGCCGCCGGGGCAGTCCCGGGGGCCCTTCGAGCCCGCCGGACCGGGCCCTCAGGACGCAGGTTCGTGAACCACTTCAACTATCTCCGAGGCAGCCTCCACGCGGAGGAGGTGCCCCTGTCCGCCATCGCCGAGGCGGTGGGGACGCCCACCTACGTCTACTCCACGGCCACGCTCACCCGGCACTTCCGGGTGGTGACGGAGGCCTTCCAGGCCGTGCCGCACCTCATCTGCTACTCGGTGAAGGCCAACAGCACGCTGGCGGTGCTGCGCCTCTTCGCGGAGGCGGGCGGCGGCTTCGACATCGTCTCCGGTGGCGAGCTGGCGCGCGTGCGCCAGGCGGGCGGAGCGCCGGACAAGACGGTGTTCGCCGGAGTGGGCAAGACGCCGGAGGAGATGGAGCAGGCGCTCGCCGCCGGCATCCTCATGTTCAACGTGGAGAGCGCCGAGGAGCTGGAGGCGCTCGATGCGGTGGGGCGGCGGCTGAAGAAGCGCGCTCCGTTCGCCCTGCGCGTGAACCCGGACGTGGATGCACGCACGCACCGCTACATCTCCACCGGGCTGAAGACGTCCAAGTTTGGCGTGCCCTTCGAGGAGGCGGTGGCGCTCTACGCCCGCGCCCGGAAGATGAAGGGCCTGGCCGCCGTGGGGCTGGACTGCCACATCGGCTCGCAGCTCACCCAGGCGGCGCCGATGAAGGCGGCGATCTCCAAGGTGGCGGGGCTGTACCGCTCGCTGAAGGAGCAGGGCTACCCGCTCAGCTACCTGGACATCGGCGGTGGCCTGGGCATCACCTACTCGGACGAGCGGCCGCCCACGCCCGCCGAGTACGCGCGCACCGTGCTCGAGGCGGTGAAGGACACGGGCTCCACGCTCATCCTGGAGCCGGGGCGGGCGCTGGTGGGCAATGCCGGCGTGCTGCTGACGCGCGTGCTGTACCGCAAGCGCACGCCGACGAAGACGTTCGTGGTGGTGGATGTCGGCATGAACGATCTCATCCGCCCGGCGCTCTACGAGGCGCACCACGCCCTGCAGCCGGTGGTGAAGCGGCGAGGCAAGGCCGTGGAGGTGGACGTGGTCGGCCCGGTGTGTGAGTCCAGTGACGTTCTGGCCCGGGGCCGGGCGCTGGTGCTGCCCCAGCAGGGAGAGCTGTTCGCGGTGATGAGCGCCGGGGCTTACGGGATGAGCATGGCTTCCACCTATAACTCCCGCCCTCGGCCGGCGGAGGTGCTGGTGGACGGGGCCGCCTGGCGTGTCATCCGGGAGCGCGAGCGCGTCGAGGACCTCTGGCGCGGCGAGCGGGCCTGAACATATAAGCGGCGGTCATGAAGACCTTCGAAGGCTCCATGACGGCGCTCGCCACGCCTTTCAAGAACGGGAAGCTCGACGAGGACGCCTACCGAGCGCTGGTGGATCGGCAGGTCTACGGAGGCACGAGCGTCATCCTGCCCATTGGCACCACGGGCGAGGCGGTGACGATGACCGCCGACGAGCGGGCCCAGACGGTGAAGGTGGCGGTGGAGGCGGCGCGAGGCCGGGTGCCGGTGGTGGCGGGCGCAGGCTCCAACAGCACCGCGGAGACCATCGAGTCCGTGGGGCGCGTGCGCGAGCTGGGCGCGGATGGGGCGCTCATCGTCACGCCCTACTACAACAAGCCCACCCAGTTCGGCCTGCTGCAGCACTTCCGGGCCATCGCCAAGGCGCACCCCGGCTTCCCGCTCATCGCCTACAACGTCCCGGGGCGCACTGGCGTGGACCTGCTGCCCGAGACGGTGATGTGGCTGTGCGACATCCCCGAGGTGGTGGCCCTGAAGGAGGCCACGGGGAACATGGCGCGCGCGGTGGATCTGGTGGAGAAGTGCGGCGACCGCATCAGCCTGCTGTCCGGGGATGACTTCACGGTGCTGCCCTTCATCGCCTGCGGCGGCAAGGGCGTCGTCTCCGTGTCCTCCAACGTGGCGCCGAGGATGATGGCGGACCTGGTGGCGGCGGCCCGCGCCGGAGACCTGGCCAAGGCGCGCGATCTGCAGGTGCAGATGAACGCGCTGCACAAGCTGCTCTTCGTCGAGTCCAACCCCATCCCGGTGAAGTGGGCGCTGCACCTGATGGGCGTCTTCGGACCGGAGATCCGGCTGCCGCTGACGCCGCTGTCCGAGCCGCAGGCGGCGAAGCTGAAGGAAGAGCTGACGCGGCTGAACCTGCTGTGAGCCGTCGCCCCGAGGATTCCATGCTTCAGACCGTCATCACCGGTGTCTCCGGGCGCATGGGCAGCACGCTGCTGCGGCTGGCGCGGAGCTCCTCCACCATCTCCGTCGTGGGCGCCACGGCCCGGCCAGGCAGCTCCGTGGTGGGGCAGGACGCCGGGGTGGCCGCGCGCTTGAGCGAGCCGCTCGGGCTGAAGGTGGTGGACGGGCTGGGACAGGCGCTCGACGCGGGCGCCCAGGTGGTGATCGACTTCACCCACGCGGAGGCGAGCGTGGAGCACGCGCGGCTGTGCGCGGCGCGCGGCGTGGCGATGGTGATTGGCTCCACGGGCCTCTCGGCGCAGGCGCGCGAGCAGGTGGCCACCGCGGCCCGCTCCATCCCCGTGGTGCTGGCCCCCAACACCTCGGTGGGTGTCAACGTCGTCATCCAGGTGGCGGCGGCGCTGGCTCGGGTGCTGGGCGAGGGCTTCGACGTGGAGGTGGTGGAGACGCACCACCGGATGAAGAAGGACGCGCCCTCGGGCACGGCGCTGCGGCTGGCGGAGGTGCTCGCCCAGGCGCTGGGGCGCACGAGCGAGGACCTCGTCTTCGAGCGCCACGGCCAGGTGGGGGCGCGGACGTCCAAGGAGATTGGCATCCAGGCCCTGCGCGGCGGGGACGTGGTAGGCGAGCACACGGTGTTCTTCTTCGGCGACGGGGAGCGGGTGGAGCTCACCCACCGGGCGACCAGCCGGGACCAGTTCGCCAAGGGGGCGCTCCGGGCGGCAAACTGGGTGGTGGGGCAGCGCCCCGGGCTCTACGACATGGCCGATGTGCTCGGCCTGAAGAGGACATGATGAGCGTCACACGCTACTGCCGCTTCCTTCACGAGGGCCGTGCCTGGCACGGCCGCATCGAGGGCAATGAAGTCGTCGTCCTCAACGCCGCGCCGTGGGCCGGCGGCAAGGAGACGGGGCTGCGGCGCTCGCTGGCCACGCTCACACTGCTGGTGCCCTCCGAGGCCTCCAAGGTGGTGTGCATCGGACAGAACTACCGCAAGCACGCGGAGGAGATGGGCAAGCCCGTCCCGTCCGAGCCGCTCATCTTCATGAAGCCCTCCACCTCGCTCAACGGGCCGCGCTCGCCCATCCGCATCCCCAAGGCGAGCGAGGAGGTGCACTACGAGGCGGAGCTGGGGCTCGTCATCGGCGAGCGGCTGAAGAACGTGGACGAGGCCACCGCCGCGCGCGCCATCTGGGCGCTCACCTGCTTCAACGACGTGACGGCGCGAGACATCCAGCGCCGCGAGGTGCAGCACACCCGCGCCAAGAGCTACGACACCTTCTCCTGCGCCGGGCCGTGGGCGGTGACGGGCCTGGCGCCGGGGGATCTGCGCATCGTGTGCCGGGTGAATGGACAGGTGCGCCAGGACAGTCGGACCTCCGACATGGTCTTCAGCCCGGCGCAGCTGGTGTCCTTCATCTCCCACATCATGACGCTCCTGCCTGGAGACCTGATAAGCACTGGAACTCCCTCGGGAGTGGGGAAGCTGGTCGCTGGGGATACGGTCGAAGTGGAGATTGAGGGAATCGGGACCCTGACCAACCCGGTTGAGATGGAGCCGTGAGCACCGCCAACGTCTACGTCGGGCTGGGGTCCAACGAGGGAGACCGCGAGAGCCATCTCGTCGCGGCCCTGGAGGCCCTCTCGCGCATCGATGCGGTCGCCGTGCTGCGCTGCTCCTCGCTGTACGACAGCGCGCCGGTGGGCCCCGCGCAGCCGCGCTTCCTCAACGCCGTGGTCGCGCTGGAGTGCACGCTGCCTCCGCTGAGGCTGCTGACCATCCTCCAGCGCATCGAGCAGGACCTGGGCCGCCGCCGCAATGGCCAGCGCTGGGGGCCTCGGCCCATCGACCTGGACATCCTGCTGTGGGATGGCGAGCTGGTGGCGGAGGCGAACCTCCAGGTGCCGCACCTGGAGCTGCACAAGCGCCGCTTCGCGCTCGAGCCGCTGGCGGAGCTGGCCCCCGAATTGAAGCACCCGGTGCTGGGCGCGACGGTGGAGGAGCTCCTCGCCCGCCTGGCCCCGCAGGATGTCCGCAGGCGCTCGGCCACCCAATGGCCCGAAGCGAGCCCTCTGGTGAACGAGTCATGACCCTCTCTTTTGCTTTCGCGACCGCGGCCCTGCTCGCCGCCGAGCCCACCAACCTTCCGCCCAACCACCCGCCCGTCCCTCCGGGGACCACTGCCTCTCCCGCGCGGCCTGGCTCCATGCCTGAGGGGCATCCCGCGGTGCCGGGCGGCTCGGCCATGCCCTCGCAGGGCGCCCTGCCCGAGGGCCATCCGCCCATGCAGGGCAGTGGAGCCGCGCCACCGCCGCCGTCCGGGGCGCTGCCCGACGGCCACCCGCCGATGTCGGGCATGGGGCGAGCGCCGCCCAGCGCGGAGGAGCTGCTCAAGCAGCTCGACTCGACGGAGGGCCTGCGCGCGCGGGACAAGACGTTCGAGATCGCCTCCTCGCTCGGCAAGCTCTACTACACGAATGGCCGGCCCTCGGAGGCGATGGTGTACTTCCTCCAGGCCGAGCAGAAGGCGATGGGGACGCGGACACTGTTCGTGGAGCAGCGCAAGAAGCTGGGCAAGAAGCCCGTCCCGAGCGCTCAGGAGGCCAACTGCGGCTTCACCCCGTCCACTCCGGTGGAAGAGATGGGGAAGGTGGCGGAGGAGCGGGCGAAGAAGGGGGACACCGCGGGCGCGGTGGCCTGCGCGAAGGCCGCGCTGGTGCCGGTGGTGGAGGTGGAGGTGCTGCGTGGCAACGCCCTCTACCTGACGGGTGAAAAGGCGGGCGCGCTGGTGGTGTACGAGCGGGCGCTGGACGTGGTGCCTTCCAACCAGGAGGCGCTCTTCGCGCGCTCGGCGCTGCTGTACGAGTCGAAGGGCGAGGACGTGAAGGCGCTGCAGGCGGCGCACGAGGGCTTCGAGGCCTTCATCGCGGCGTATCCCGACTCGCCTCGGGCGGACCTGGCCAGGCAGCTCAGCAAGTTCGCGGAGGAGACGGCGAAGGCGGGCGGCCGGGAGAAGTGGAAGCAGGTGCGCGCGGAAGAGCGGCGCATCCGCCTGTCCCAGCCGAGGCCGTCGGAGCCCATGGCCATGGCACCCATGGCGGGTGCGACGGGGCCGATGGCGGGCTCGGCGGGCTCCATGGGCGGGCAGGGCCAGGATGGGCCGCCCGTGCTGACGCAGGAGATGGTGGACGCCGTCCAGAACACCGAGCGCACGCCCGAGCTGGAGGCCGGCCTGGCGAAGCTGGTGGAGGAGGGCGAGGAGAACCTGGCCAAGGGCCAGTATGACGCGGCGCTGGGGGTGTACCGGCGCGTGGTGCCCTTCCAGCCTGAGAATGGCCGCGCGAAGGCGGGCATGGCCTGGGCGCTGGTGGGGCTGGGCAGGCCCATGGCGGACCGGGTGTGGGGCGTGGCGGTGGGCTCGGATCCGGCGGCGGTGGAGAAGCTGGGCGACACGCTCATGGCCAAGGGTGACGCCAAGGGCGCCAAGGCGCTCTGGGCGAAGCTGCTCCAGTCCGTGCCGGACTACCCGAACAAGGCGGCGCTGCAGGCCAAGGCCAGCCAGTAGGCACCTAGCTCGCGAGCCGCAGCTCGGGAGGCGACAGGCGGCTCACCACGAGCTCCAGGGCCACCTGCGCGCCGAGCATCACCACCGCATCCGCCTCGGCCTCGCGGTAGGCCCGCTTGGCGGAGTGGAGCACCGTCCACGATGCGGGACTGCCGTCCAGCTCCGTGTACGCCTTCTGCACCGCAACCTCTGCCTCTTCCAGGCGCTTCGCGAGCGCCACGCTGTTCGTCGTGTCCATGGAGGCCGGGAAGTGCAGCCGGCGTGCCGGGGCAGGGCGGCGTGGCGGGCGCTGGGAGGCCTGGGCTTGACGGGGCGCGTCACCCGGAGCGTCGGGGGATGAGGCTCCCGGGCCGCTCCTGGCTTGCGAGAAGGTGAGTCAGAGGAACCGCGCGGACAGCAGGTCCTGCACGTCCAGCAGGCCCACGGCGCGACCCTCGGCGTCCACCACCGGGAGCTGGTCCACCCGGGCCTCGCGCATCTGGGCCGCGGCGGTGAGCACCAGCGTCTCCGGGCTCACGCACCTGGGGCGGCGGCCCATCACCTCGCGCACCGGGGTCGTGAAGTCCGTGCGGCCCTGCTCCACCAGTCGGCGCAAGTCGCCGTCGGTGAAGATGCCCACCAGCCGCCCCTGGCGGTCCACCACGTTGGTGGCGCCCGGTCGGCCCGGCGTCTTCGTCATGACGGCCACGGCGTCGGAGAGCTTCGCGGTGTCGCGCACCACGGGGTTGGCCGGGCCGGTACGCATCACCTCGAAGACGCGCTGCACGGAGCGGCCGATCTTCCCGCCGGGGTGCAGCAGCGCATACTCCTCCGTCCCGAAGGTACGCGAGCGCAGCAGGGTCATCGCCAGCGCATCGCCCACCGCATGCAGCGCGGCGGTGGAGGCGGTGGGCACCAGGCCCATGGGGCACGCCTCCTCGATGCGACCGATGTCGAGCACGACGTCCGCCCCGCGAGCCAGCGGGCTCTCCGGCTCGCCGGTGAGGGCGATGACGGGGGTGGCCAGGCGCCGGAACGAGGGCAGCAGCCGCAGCAGCTCCTCGGTGGAGCCGCTGTTGGAGAGGGCGAGGATGACGTCCCCCTTGCCCACGCGCCCCAGGTCGCCATGCACGGCCTCGGCGGGGTGGAGGAAGAACGAGCGGATGCCGGTGGAGGCGAGCGTGGCCGACAGCTTCTGGCCGATGAGGCCCGCCTTGCCCATGCCCGTCACTACCGCCTGACCCTGGCACTCGCGCAGCAGCCCGAGCGCCCGCAGGAACGAGTCTCCCAGCCGCACGCCCAGGATGGCGCGGGACTCGGCCTCGAGGACGCCCTGGGCGTAGGCGAGGGACGCCTCGGCCTCCTCGGTGCGAGGAAGTGCGCTGGCGAGGGCACGGCCGGGAAGGGCACGGAGGCGGGGCTTGTTGGCGGTGGAGCGGCGGGCGCGGGCCATGATCGCCGCTCTTCTACTCTTGGGGAGCGGCGGGCCGCCACCCTTGACGCGGTGCGGGCCATCGGTTACGCGCTCGCACGCCCGGTCCTCGGGCTGGAACGTTCACCCTGCGCACGCAGGTTTTCCCACAAAAGGGGATGAGATGAAGTTCTTCATCGACACCGCGGACGTTGGAGAGATCCGCAAGGCATACGAGATGGGCTGTGTGGACGGCGTCACCACCAACCCGTCGCTGCTGGCGAAGGTCGGCCGCGGTCTCGAGGAGACCATCCGGGAGATCTGCTCCATCGTGGACGGTCCGGTGAGCGCCGAGTGCGTCTCGCTGGAGGCGCCCGCGCTCATCCAGGAGGGGCGCACGCTGGCGAAGATCCACGACAACGTGGTGGTGAAGATCCCCATGGGCGTGGAGGGCATGAAGGCGGTGAAGGCGCTGACGGCCGAGGGCATCCGGACGAACGTGACGCTGGTGTTCTCGGCCAACCAGGCGCTGCTGTGCGCCAAGGCGGGAGCCACCTACGTGTCTCCGTTCGTGGGCCGGCTGGACGACATCTCCGAGGATGGGATGGAGCTCATCTCCAACATCATCGAGATCTACCGGAACTACGACTTCACCACGCAGGTGCTGGTGGCCAGCGTGCGCAACCCCATCCACGTGCTGCAGGCGGCGCGGCTGGGCGCGGACGTGGCCACGCTGCCCTTCAGCGTCATCAACCAGCTGGCGCAGCACCCGCTCACCGACATCGGCATCAAGAAGTTCCTGGCCGACTGGGAGAAGGTTCCCAAGAAGTAGAGCGCCAGCGCAGGGGCTGGAAATGGGACGGCCACCGGCTCCAGGGCGGAGCGCGGTGGCCGTCGTGCTTCAGGCGGTGCCGCTAGGGGTTACTCCAGGGTGCCGGGAGCCGATGCGGCTGCGCTGGTGCCGAGCGTGGTGATGGTCACCGTCAGGACGTCCGGTACACAGGACCCGCCGCCAGTAGAGCCCTTGACCTCCGCGATGTTCACGTGGTGCTTCCAGTCGTAGAAGAGGGTCTTCCAGATACAGATTGGGGCGTCGGGAGTGCACTCCTGGTTGTTGGAGGCGTTGACCCGCAGCCTTTCGATACCAAAGCCGTAGCCATCCAGCATCGTGCCACTGATCCGGACGCTCCCCTTGGCCGCGCTGTGGCTGATGCCGTACTGGCTGTTCGCCAGCTGAGGCCGGTTGAAGTAGTCGTCGAAGAAGAACGTATTGACGAACCAGCCCTGGTTCCGAGGCACGCAGCCCCAGGGGTTGGGGAGCAGGTAGCTGTTGTAGCTGACCGGGAAGCCCGAGTAGAGGATGTAGGTTGCGGTCCAGATGGAAGTGTCGTTGTCCCACCTCCCATTGGGGCCGTTCCACTGACCATCGGCAGGGGCTTCGTCGATATACGTTTCGCCCAGATCCCAGACGCCGTTGTCGTTTGAATCGACCAGGGGCTCGCCCTGGTCGATGAACTGCTCTCCGGAATCCCACTGACCGTTGTTGTTGGTATCCGAGAAGTACTCTTCGCCTCGCAGGTAGGCGATGACCGTGACGAGGCTGTCACGAGGGTTCTTGAGGACACTGCCTTCCGTGGCGGAAGGCTCCTCCTGCCGAGGCTGCGGATACTGATTGGGATCCGCGGGAAGGGGAGTGACGTTCAGGGGGAAGGGCGTGCCGCCCGTGGTATTGAAGAGCACCTCACCCGTGCCTTCGAGATCATTGTTGCCAGTGGGCGAGTAGGCCTTGGTCGCGACGGAGTTGGGGATGTTGCCGGCCTCGACCTTGAAGTTCACCGTGGTTCCGGTCCCCACGGGGTTGTTGTAGCGGTCCACCACCTTCACGTCGCAGCCGATGCTGAAGGGGCGAGGCTGGCCAGGAGAGGTGGACGCGCGGGTCCCGATGTTGGCCAGGTCACACCGGAGGTTGAAGCCCTGGTTGGACACCTTCGCTCCACGGATGCCGATGTTGGGGCTGTCCACCTCGACGCGGCCCTGGATGGCGACGGCATGCACCACGATGGCGCCAATGGTCGGTCCCGAGGACACGATCGCCGTCGCGATGCCCTGGGGGTTGGTGACGGCGGAGGGCGACACGGTGGTGCCCGTAGGCGGGTTCGGAATGCTGAAGGTCACCGGGATGCCCGCGACCGGCTGACTCGTCGAGTCCACCACCTTGAACGAGACCTGGGCCTGCTCGTTGAAGCCCGAGCCCTTCACTCCCATGATGGTGCACGTCACGCCGCCGCACGTGGTCGTCGTGTGGGTGATCTGCTGGATGTTGGTGATCTTCACCGCCACGCTCGCCTGAGCGCCTGACGCCGTGTGACGGGCGCGAACCGTCGCGTTACCCGTCGGCCCGCTCTCCACGAGCCGCACCATCGCCTTGCCCGCACCGTCCGTGCTCGCCTGGACGGACTGCGCCGGGGTATCGCTGGCGTTCACCTGGAGGCCGCCGAAGTTCGTATCGAAGGTGATGGACTCCCCCGGCTTCGGGGCGTTGTTGGTCCCGGTCAGCGTGGCGGTGATCTCCGCGTAGTCGCCCACGCTGGTGAAGACCGAGGTCTTGGAGCTGGCCACCGTCAGCTTCGTGCCACCGTCACCCGAGCCGCTGCCGCCATCGGGGTTGCCCGAGCCGCCGTCCGGGTTGCCCGAGCCGCCGTCCGGGTTGCCCGAGCCACCGTCCGGCGTGGTGCTGGAGCCGACCGTCAGGGTGACGGCCCCGGTGGCCGTGCCCCACGTACCGTCGATGCGCACGTTGCCCGCGCACTTCGGGTCCGCGGCCTTGTCGCAGGTGAAGCTCGTCGTCGCCTTGCCGTTGGCGAGCGTCACCGTCTCCTCAGCGGCGCTGTTACCCAGCGCGCCCGCCGCCGCCTTCAGCGTGACGGTCCCCGTGCCGTTCGAGCCGTCGCCATTCGTCGCGGTGATCGTGATCGTCGAAGCCTGCCCCTGGTTGCCGATCTGCCGGGGGGCTGCGGACAGGAGGAGCTCCGGCTCATCTTCGGTCGGCTCGCCACCGCCGCAGGCGGCGATGATACCCAGCGCGACCGCCAGGGCGGCGCCCAGGCGCCAAATCGGACGTTGCATAATCTCAGAACTCCTGATGATAGAGAGTGGAGCAGCAGTATTTTCGACGGTTCGCCGTTCGTCAAAGCGGCGATATTCCGCCTATCCCCACTCGGCGAGGAACCATGGACTTCCAGCTCACGGACTCTCAGCGCGCCCTCCAGGAGACTGCGCGCAAATACGCTCGCGAGGTCATCCGCCCCAAGGCCGCCCACTATGATGAGACGGCAGAATTCCCCCGGGAGCTGATCTCCGCCGCTCACGAGCTGGGCCTCGTGAACCTGGGCGCTCCCGCCGAGTATGGCGGCTCGGGGCTCACCCACCTGGAGCAGGTCATCGTCTGCGAGGAGCTGGCCTGGGGCTGCTCGGGCGTGGCCACCTCGCTCTACGTGAACGACCTGGCCAACCTGCCCATCCTCCTGGCCGGCACCGAGGACCAGAAGAAGCGGCTGCTCACGCACTTCGGCGAGCGCCCCAAGCTGGCCGCCTTCTGCCTCACCGAGCCCGCCGCCGGCTCGGACGTGGCCGGCATGAGCACCACCGCCCGCCGCGAGGGGGACCACTACGTCCTCAACGGCTCCAAGTGCTTCATCAGCAACGGCGGCTACGCCGAGCAGTTCACCGTCTTCGCCACGCTCGACAAGAGCAAGCGCCACAAGGGCATCTCCTGCTTCGTCGTCGAGGGCAAGCCCGCCGGGCTCACCATCGGCAAGCACGAGAACAAGATGGGCCAGCGCGCCAGCAACACCGTCTCGCTCACCTTCGACGAGGTGCGCGTGCCGGTGGCCAACCGCGTCGGCGAGGAGGGCGAGGGCTTCCGCATCGCCATGGAGACGCTGGACAACAGCCGCCCCGTCACCGCCAGCTTCTCGGTGGGCATCGCTCGCGCCGCGCTCGAGCACAGCCTGGAGTACAGCTCGCAGCGCCAGACGTTCGGCAAGCCCATCCGCGAGCACCAGGGCATCCAGTTCATGCTCGCCGACATGGGCATGAACATCCAGGCCGCGCGCCTGCTGGTGCACCAGAGCGCCTGGCTGCTCGACAGCGGCCAGAAGAACACCCTGGTCTCCAGCTACGCCAAGTGCTTCGCCGCCGACATGGCCATGAAGGTCACCACCGACGCCGTCCAGGTGTACGGCGGCTACGGCTACATCAAGGACTACCCCGTCGAGAAGCTGATGCGCGACGCCAAGCTCATCCAGGTCTACGAGGGCACCAGCCAGGTCCAGCGCATCGTCATCGCTCGGGAACTGTTCAAGTAGAAAAGTTAATCTTCGGTTCCCGTCGGATTCCCGTTGCTCCGGCGGGAGGCGGATGCCTATTACTCCAGGCTGCTCGCGCGGTGCGTCAACATCCCGCGCGCCCAAGGAGAAGGACCGCCGTGAAGATCCTCGTCACCGCCAAGCGCGTGGAAGACCCCGAGTCGAAGATCAAGGTGAAGCCGGATGGCTCGGGCATCGTTCAGGAAGGGCTGAAGTACAAGATCAACCCCTTCGACGAGATCGCCGTGGAGGAAGGCCTGCGGCTGGTGGCCAAGCACGGCGGCGAAGTGGTGGTGGTGTCCATCGGCGGCAAGGAGGTGCAGGAGCAGCTGCGGCACGCCCTGGCCATGGGCGCCCACCGCGCCGTGTGGGTCAACCACACCGGGCCGCTGGATCAGCTGGGCATCGCCGGGCTGCTCCAGAAGGTGGCCGAGAAGGAGAAGCCGGACATCGTCGTGCTGGGCAAGCAGTCCATCGACGATGACCAGAACCAGGTGGGCCAGTACCTGGCCGAGTTCCTGGGCTGGAGCCAGGCCACGTTCGCCTCCAAGGTGGAGTCGCTCGAGAGCGAGCAGGAGAAGAACAAGGTGCCCGCGCTGGCCGTGGGCGCCGACGGCAAGTCGGTGCGCGTGGTGCGCGAGGTGGACAACGGGCTGGCCACGCTGGAGTGCGCGCTGCCGGCCGTCGTCACCACGGACCTGCGCCTGAACCTGCCGCGCTACGCCAGCCTGCCCGGCATCATGAAGGCCAAGAGCAAGCCCATCGAGGAGCTGACGCCGCAGAAGCTGGGCGTGGACGTCGCTCCGAAGATCCAGGTGCTGAAGATGTCCTCGCCCCCGCCGCGCAAGGCCGGCATCAAGGTGCCGGACGTCGCCACGCTGGTGGACAAGCTGCGCAACGAGGCCAAGGTCGTCTAGGCCCGATCCTTCAACTGCTTCGAGACTCTGGAGTCCAAGATGCCGACCATTCTCATCGTCGCCGAGCAGCAGCCGGACGGAAACCTGCGCAAGGCCTCCCTCAACGCCGTCTCCGCGGGCCGCGCCCTGGCCGAGAAGGCGGGTGCCGAGCTGCACCTGGTGCTGCTGTCCAAGGATCCCTCCAAGGTGGCCGAGGAGCTCAAGGGCCTGGGCGTGAAGGCGGTGCACACCGCCGCCGCGCCCGAGCTCGAGCACTACCTGGCCGAGGTGTACACGCCCGTCATCGCCGGCCTGGTGCAGGAGCTGAAGGCCGACTACGTGGGCATGGCGTCCACCGCCATGGGCAAGGACCTGATGCCCCGCGTGGCCGCTCGCCTGAAGGCCGCCATGGCCACCGACGTGATGGCCTTCAATGGCAGCGGGGCGGATGTCACCTTCACCCGTCCCATGTGGGCCGGTAACGTCTTCGCCGAGGTGAAGCTCACCACGCCGGTGAAGGTGTTCACCCTGCGCGCCACCGAGTTCCCCGCGGCCCAGGGCGGTCAGCCCGCCGCCGAGGTGAAGACGTTCTCGCCGAAGCTCGAGGCTTCCAAGACGAAGTTCGTCGACTTCAAGGAAGTGAAGAGCGCGCGTCCGGAGCTGACCGAGGCCCGCGTGGTCGTCTCCGGCGGCCGCGGCACCAAGGGCGACTTCAAGGAGATCGAGGCCCTGGCCGATGAGCTGGGCGCGGCGGTGGGCGCCTCCCGCGCGGTGTGCGACGCGGGCTGGGTGCCCAACGACCTGCAGGTGGGCCAGACGGGCAAGGTGGTCGCTCCGCAGCTCTACATCGCGGCGGGCATCAGCGGCGCCATCCAGCACCTGGCCGGCATGAAGAGCTCGAAGACCATCGTGGCCATCAACAAGGACCCCGAGGCTCCCATCTTCCAGGTGGCCGACTACGGCCTGGTGGCGGACCTCTTCAAGGTCCTCCCCGAGCTGCGCCAGGCGCTGCATTCGCTGAAGTAGCGCTCGGGCTCCGCATTCGGGGCCTGGAGCGGAGGGGCGGTGGCGAGACAGGACTCGCGCCGCCCCTCTGTCGTTGCGGGCTACAGGTTGAGGTCCGGCTTGCCCTCTTCGTCCTTCGGCCCGTCCTCGGGCGTCGGCGGTGGCGCATCGGGCGTGGGCGGCGCCAGCTCCCGCCGTGTCCCACCGCCCACCTTGTCCATCAAATCGATGGGCGGCTGTCCGGGCACCTCCACCTGGAGCACCTGGTAGGTCCAATCCTCGGCGCTCTTGGTCGCCTCGACGTGGAGCAGGCCGGCGGCCTTGGAGCCCTGAAGGGGGATGCCGAACCGGGCGCTGCTCTGGCCGTTGATGTACTGGACGGAGGTCTGCCAGTCCGAGCCCTCCTGGATGGGCGTGCCGAGCGTGGCCTGCACCTCCGAGTCCGAGGTGGCGATGGCCACGGCATTCACGGCCGCCGGGTTCTTCTTCGCGGCGGTGAAGCCCGTGAAGACGGCGATGGCGCCGAAGCACATGCACGAGGCCACGATGCCCAGGCACCCCACGGGCACCGCCCACTTCCAGTTCCGGCTCCACCAGCTGGGCTGTGGCGCCATGTTGCCTTCCGGCGTCATGTCTGCCCCTCCAAGGCTCGGCCCACCGTGACGGGGAGGGCGCGGCACCCGTCATATGCGGTTCCCGGGAAGCCACCCAGCGCCTTGTTCAGGGGGCAGGCGAGGGGCTGACGATTGGTGCGGACCGAGGGGAGGGGGTAGCATGGCCGCGTACTTCATGAGCCTGGGGGCCCCTGGCCGGAGGGCGAGCCGCCGGGAGATGGCCGTGGCTGCATTCCTTCCCAAGAATGGACGCGAGCGGCTCGCGGGCGCGGGCGCGGACGTGCTACGCGCGGTACCCCGGATCCACCCGGACGCTGGCGTGCAACGTGTGTCGGGGAAGCTGAAGGCGGCAGGGCCCGATGACTTCATGCACCACTTCGAGGACGAGCAGCGCCAGGTCTCCGAGGTGGCCGAGCGCATCGTGGAACTGGTGGACGGACGGCGGACGGTGGCCGACATCGTGGCGGTGCTGTGCGAGGAGTTCGAGGTGGAGCCGGAGGCGTGCCGTGAGGACACGGTCGCCTTCGTGAGACTCCTCGTGGAGAAGAAGGTGCTGGTGCTCGGCTCGTGAGGGCCGGGCACTCAGGCCGTGAGCGGCGGGCCGCTGGAGCCCGCCGAGAGGGTGAGAGACGTATGCGCCGAGCGGTATGGCAGTGGCTGCTGGTGGGCTTCGCCCTGGTGTGGGGCGCCTCGGGGTGTAACTGCGGCGAGCCGCCCGTCGAGTCTCAGCTCGAGGTGGCCTTCGATCGGCCCAAGGACGGCGATCGGCTGTCGGCGGTGGACGACGCGGATCCCGCCACGGACGGCTTCCAGTACGAGGTGGTCGCGGTGGCGCGCGACACGGCGGACCGGCCGCTGAAGCTGGCCAGCGCGAAGCTGGAGGTGCGCGGGCCCAACGAGCAGACGTGGAACGCGGGGCCGGAGGCCGTCATCGACGGGGCCACGGTGCGCTTCCCGGGCACGCTGCTGCAGCCGCGCACCAACCTGCTGCAGGTGACGGTGGAGGAGGCAGGCTCGCGCCGCACGGCCACCCAGCGCATCAGCGTGACGGTCGCCCCCGAGCCGCCGTCCGTCGATCTCACCCAGCCCGCCGAGGGCCAGGTGCTGCGCGAGAAGGATGACGCGGATCCAGACACCGCGGGCTACCAGCTCCACTTCTCCCTGCGCAGCTCCGGGCTGGCCGGGAAGGCAGGCACGCTCTACTGCGAGAACGCGTGCGGCGTGCCGCCCACGGACTTCACCGTGAACAGCAGCGGGCTGACGCAGGTGTCGGTGACGCTGACGCAGTCCGCGTGCGAGGCCCAGCAGGCCGCGTGCTACGCGGTGGTACGCAACGGCACCCAGGAGGTGACGTCCAGCAAGCGCAACATCCAGCTGGACACGGTGGCTCCGCGCGTGGAGCTGGCTTCGCCCGTGGCGCCCGTGACTTCCACGACCTTCAAGGTGGAGGCCACCGTGGGCTGCACCGAGCCCGGTGTGGTGGCGACCCTCTCGCGAGAGGGCATGCCGGACATGCCCGCTCAGGTGGTAGGCCGTGGCGTGACGTTCCCCGCCGTCACCGTGCCGACGGATGGGCAGTACACCTTCACGCTGCGCGTGGCCGACGAGGGGGGCAACGTCACCACCCGGCAGATCCCCGTCACCGTGGCGAGTACCCCTCCCACCCTCAAGCTCGTCGTGCCGAAGACGATCACCTCGGACACCGTGGATGGGCGGCTCGACAACGGCCTGCAGGCGACCGTGAGCGTGCAGGCGGACTCGCTGCCCGTCGGTACGGAGGTCCGGCTCTTCACCTCCGTCAACAGCCAGTTCGCTCGCCCGCAGCGGGCCGTGACGGCGACGGTGGGTGGCAACCGCGTGGCCACCTTCACCGCGCAGCTCGCCGAGGGGACCAACCCCGTGCAGGCCTGCGTGAGCAACGCCGCCGGCCTGGAGCAGTGCGCGGCCGAGTCCGTCACCGTCTCCACGAGCCGACCCGTCTGCCGCATCATCACTCCGCTCGCGGGTGCCCTCACTCGCACCTCGCCCACGGAGGTGCAGGTGGAGTCGGGGGCCGGCCCCGTCACCGTGGTGGCGTATGACCTGGACGGCATGGAGCGGGGCCGCGTCAGTGGGACGGCGTCCTCTGGCTCGGCGCGGGTGTCGATGCCGCTGGCGGCGGACGGTGAGTACCGCCTGGTGGCTTCCTGCCCCGGTGGGGGAACCAGCCAGGCGCTCTCCCTGGGCGTGGATACCACGGCTCCGGCGCTGTCGTTCAACGTGCATGGGCTGCCCACCGGGCAGACCACGCTGGGGCCCGAGCTGAACGATTCCTCCCTGAGCCCGGGCATCCAGGTCTCCCTGGATGTGACGACCGAGCCGCGCGCTTCGGTGCTCGCCACGGGCTGTGGCATGACGGTGGGGGTGGCCGGGCAGGCGGATGCGAGCGGCGCCCTCCTGCTGCGAGATGTCTCCGTGCCGGACAGCGGGACGTGTGAGCTGCGGCTGACCTCCACGGATCCCGCCGGGAATGTCACCACGACGACCCAGGCCCTGACGCTGGTCTTCGCTGGCAGCTCGCTGCGCTTCGTGTCACCCCAGGCCGGGCGCTACCTGGGCGCGACGGACGGGGTGATCCGGGATGACGGAGGGCTGCTGGTGTCCGTGGGCCTGGAGGTGGGGGCCACCGCGGCGGGAACCCTCCGCTTGCTGCGAGGTACGACGGAGATCGCCTCCTTGCCCGTGGCGGCCAACGAGACGCGGAAGACCTTCACGAACGTCGCCCTGGAGGATGGCGCCAACGTGCTGCGCGCCGAGCTCACCGGCCCCGGAGGCACGGTCGCCTGCGCGACCATCCTCCTGCTGGTCGACACCGAGCCGGGGAACATCACCCTGATCATCCCGACGACCGCGCCCGACCCTTACAAGGTCAGCCTGGATGCGGCACCGGCGCTGAGTGGCATCCAGGCCCAGCTTCAGTACAGCGCGCCCAACCGCTCGCCGAGCGCCGTCGTGGACATCTGCACGAGCGTGGCGCTCGTCCAGGGCGCTACCCCCTGTCGCGATGGGTCGGGCTGGTTCACTCTCGCCGCGAACGTTCCCCCCTCCGTCCCGAACTTCACCTATCCCGACGGCCGGTACGCGCTGAAGGCCGTGCTCGATGATGGGGCCATCTCCGTCTCCCAGGAAGTCACCCTCAGGGTGGACAGCGTCGAGCCCGTGGTCCGCTCCGTGGAGCTGCTCGGAGATACCAACGGTGACAAGCGACTGAACGCGGAGGAGCTCCCTACCGGAGCACCTCAGCTCCAGGTCGCCGTGGACGGCCTGGAGGATGGGAGTCCGGTGCAGGTGCGCGACCTGGAAAACCGGAATGTGATCTACGGCGAGGGCCGCGCCTCGGGCGGCCGAGCCACCGTCTCGCTGACGGCCATGCCGACGGGAGTGGCGGACGACTATTCCGTCGTCGTCACCGTGACGGACGCCGCGGGCAACCAGAACCGGGTGGACAATGACACGGTGTTCTACCCGCTCAATACGGCGGCCCGCTTCTCGTTCGTCCTCGATCGCGTGTTGCCTGTCCTGGTGCTGACCTCGCCCACGCGGACCTCGCTAGGGAAGGCGGACGACGCATCGACCGCCGGTGGCTTCCAGCTCAGCGTCACCGTCAACACCGCCGCGGACGTGGGGACGGGAGGCGTCCACATGGAGCTGTCGCCCGCTGGCGAGGTCGTGGACCTCACCCCGGCCTCGCTCGTCGCCAGACACGACTTCACCCTGCCGGAGACGGGGAAGGTGACGTACACGCTGACGGTCACCGCCACGGACACCTCGGGCAACCGCAGCGCCGCCGTGGTTCGCACCCTCACCGTGGACCAGGAGTCGCCGACCGTCACACTGGTGACGCCTACCGAGGGCACCTACGACAGCACCGAGGTGCCCGTTCAGGTGGACGTGGGCGGAGGGGACGTCGGCTCGGTGAGCGTCTTCTCGCAGGTGGGCTCGAGCGCCCTGGTGCTCATCGGCAACCTGCCCGTCGTGTCGGGGGTTGCGCAGGGCACCCTCAACTTCCCCATCGGGCTGCAGACGGTCTCGGTGCAGGCCAGCGACGCCGCGGGAAACACGGCCAGCGACTCGGAGCCGAACGTGGAGGTGCGCCAGGCCGGCTGCGACATCACCCTCACCGCTCCGGCCTCCGCGGTGGCCACGCTGCTCGCGAAGGATGACCAGGATCCGTCGACTCCGGGCTTGCAGTACCGCGTGAAGGGCAACAGCCAGTCATGCCGTGGCGCGGTGGTGTCGCTCTATCGAGGGACCTCCACCACGCCCGAGGCCACCACGACGGTGGACCCGGTGACGGCGGGCTTCTTGTTCGATGTGACGCTCGCGGACGGCGAGCAGACGCGCCTCACCGTGGAGATCATCAACGTCTCCTCCATCCGCACCATCGACTACGCGGACGTGACGGTGGACATCACCCCGCCGCTCATCACCTCCATCTCGCCGACCCCGACGACGCTCTACTTCGTGGCCAGCTCCAATGCGTACCTCTTCCCGACGCCCGCTCCCGATCGGGTGGTGGATGGCTCTCCGGGGCGGGATGCCGACGCGACCTTCACCCTCACCGTGGCCCAGGGCGTCGGGAGCAAGGTCCAGGCCTTCTACCGCGGCGTTCCCGTGTCGGCGGAGCGCCCCGTCGTGCTTGATCCGGAGACGCTGCCTGTCCCGGTGACGCTGCCCCACGACACCGTGGGCACGCTCGAGCTGCGCGTGCAGGACGCCTCGGGGAACGTGGCGCTCCATACCGTGGCGGCCACCGTGGACGTGATTCCGCCCACGGCTCCGACGGTGTCCCGGACGCTGGTGGCGGGGCAGGAGCGCGCGGCGAAGGTCAACGTGAGCTGGACCGCCAGCGGGGATGATGAGCTCTCGGGGATGCCCGCGGGCTATGACCTGCGCTGGACCGTCAACGCCCAGCTCAAGAACGGCATCACGGACGAGAACGCGTTCGCCAGCCCGAAGGTGAAGCAGGAGACGGGCAGCCTCCTGCCGGCCACCTCCACGAGCTACGAGCTGACGCTGCCGCCCCTGGCCAGCTACTCCATCCAGCTGCGGCCGCGAGACGAGGTGGGCAACTACCCGCCGTTCCAGGTGGCGGACTCGGCGCTCATCCCCAACTTCTGGACCACCAAGACGCTGAACAACCCCGGCGCCTCGACCGCCAGCTACGGCCTCTACATCACCTCGCGTGGAGACCTGAACGCGGACGGCTTCGATGACCTGGTGGTGGGGGCGTCCTTCGGCACTCCTGGAGCGGCCTACATCTATTACGGCTCGAACAACCCGCAGGTCGAGAACCGCCAGGATCTGACGCTGCCCGAGGGGGGCAACCAGTTCTATGGAGGAGACTTCGACGTCGGCGACGCCGGCAATCCCACGGCGGACCGGGTGCAGGACCTGCTGATCAGCGCGCGCGGCTATTCGAGCACCAGCGGGAGGGCCTTCCTCTACTTCGGGCGCAAGGGCACGACGGTGGACACCACGGGCGCCATCGAGTTCCGCCTCCCCACCAGCATCAACAACGCCTCCCTGGGCGGGACGGCGAAGATGATTGGCGACATCACGGGCGACGGGCTGCAGGAGATCATCCTCAGCTCGCACGGCGAGAACCCACCCAAGGCGTACATGTTCTATGGGCGCTCACCGGACGAGTGGCGCGCCCTGGGAAGCGGCTGCAACGCCAGCTCGGCCTGCGTGGTCCCCGCGAGCAGCGCGAACAAGATTTTCTCCGCGCCCGCGGGCACCTCCTTCTTTGGAAGGAATCGCGGCTATGTCCGGCTCGGGGACATCACGGGTGACGGGGTCACGGACTTCACCATCCCCTCGTCCCACGAGACGCAGAACAAGGTCTATGTGTACTCGGGAGCCACCGTGCGCTCGTTGCCTGGGAGCGCGGTCTCCATCTCCGATGCGCTCCAGGTGCTCAGCCAGCCTACTGGGGCCACGGCGACCAACGGCTTCGGTACCGAGGCCGCCGGAGGAGTGGATCTGGCCGGCGGACCGGGGCTCGACCTCGTGGTGAGCATGGCGGTCGAGAACAAGGTGTTCGTGTACCGGGATGGGAACGCGCAGGGCTTCACGACGTCCCCGCTGCTCATCCTGGGCGGAAGCCGGTTCGGCACGGCCCTGGCGCGCGGTGACCTGAACGGTGACGGTCGTCCGGACATCGCGATCGGGCAGAACCTCCAGCCGGGAGGTTCCGCGTACGTCTTCTACAACCGCGGGGTGCCCGGGGCGGAGTTCGACACGGTGGCGGAAGACGGCTTCTTCCAGTCCAAGCTGGAGTCCAACAGCTCGTTTGGCATCAGCCTGAGCATCCTGGACTACAATGGGGACGGAAAACCCGATCTGGCCGTGGGAGACCATCAATCGAGTCCGGCACGCGTCGTGGTGTACTATTAGAGGGGAGCCATGACGACGGCGCAGCCGAAACCAGCCGGGAAGAAGAAGGTCTACGTGCCACCCCAGGTGCGCTCGGAGAAGATCCTCGTGCCCGATCTCTTCCAGCCGAGCTGCTTCGTCGATCCCGAGAACCCCCCGAACTGCCTGTAGGCTTCGGAGCTCGAATGCGGCTGCTGCGCTTCGGTGACTGGAGCGTGGGAGTGGATGAGGAGCTCCTGACCCGGGCCGGCGAGCGGTGCACGCTGGCTCCCTTCCTGGCGCCTTCCGAGGGCTCCGTCCGGCTGCGGTTGAGGGCCAGGACGGTGCCGGCGGGGCAGGGGGCTCCGCTCGATCCCCGCAACCCGTCCGGGGCTCGCTTCCAGGTGCAAGGGGACGTGGTGGACGTGGAGCCCCCGCGCGCGGAGCTCGACACCGAGCTGGCCCTGCGCGTGGGCATGCAGCTCGCCACGCTCCGGCAGGGCGGCCTGCTGCTGCACGCGGCGGGCGTGTCCTTCCAGGGGCGTGGCGTGGTCGCCATCGGGCCGAGCGGGGCCGGTAAGTCCACGTGGACGCGGCTGTGCGCCCGGGCCGCCGGGGCGGACGTGCTCTCGGATGAGGTGGTGGCGCTCCTTCCGGACGGGTGGGCGGAGGGCAGCCCGTTCTGCTCGGACCTGGATCTCCCCTCCACCCTGGCGCGAGCACGGCTGGTGGCGGTGCTCCTGCTGCGCAAGGGCCCGGAGGAGCGGATGGAGGAGGTATCCGCCGACGAGGCCATCCCGGCGCTGATGGGGCAGGTGTTCCGGCCGCTCCCGGGGGAGGCCACTCCGGGAGACATCCTCCAGCGCCTGGCCGGCATCTCCGAGAAGGTTGCCCTGAGACGTTTCGTCTTCCGCAAGCATGAGGCCGCGGCGGGCTTCGTGCGAGAGTGGCTCGATGGCCAGTAGGCATCCCACGGATCTGGCGGCGCTCGTCGAGGCGACACCTCCCGGCCGGCAGCTCTGGCTGCGAGGCGCGGGGCGGAGCCTGTATCCGCTGCTGCGGAGCGGAGACTCGGTCCGGGTGCTGCGGTGCGAGCCGGAGGCGCTCGTCCGAGGGGACATGGCGCTCGTGAGGGTGGGGCGCAAGCTCGTCGCGCACGTGGTGGTCTCCACCCAGCCCGTGCTGACGGCTTCCCTGCTCGGCGGGAAGGATCCGGTGGGCGAGCCGCTCGGGCGCATCACCGCGCTGCGTCGGGGGCCCCTGCTCCTTCCGCTGCCCCGGCTGGCGAGCCCTTCGCTCTTCCTGGGGCAGCGGCTCCTGTCCCGGCTGTGGACGCGTCCCCAGGCCCGCTCGGTCTTCCGGCGACTTCGGGACTTCTCCGTGTCCGGATGGTCCCGCCCGCTGCGGCAGCGGTGGCTCGGGAAGCTCGAGGTCCGGCTGCTCCGGGAGGAGGACCTGGACGCGCTCCTCGTGTTCGCGGGAGAGCGGCTGCTGGTGCCCTCGAGCTTCCTGCGCCAGCAGCTCCTGGACCGCTGGACGCGCCAGGAGGGGATGCTGGGCGCGGCGGTGGGCGCCTTCGATCCGAGGGGGCGGCTGCACGGCTTCGCGTACATGGATGACTACCGCCAGGAGGGCCTGCAGCTGGAGGGGCTCTGGGTGCGCTCGCTGGTGGTGGCGCCGAGGGCTCGCCGGATGGGCCTCGCCTTCCGGATCATCCACTGCCTCCTGGAGGAGGCCCGGCGGCAGGGGGCCGATCGGCTCTTCGCGGACATCGACGACGACAACATGGCCTCGCTGAGGACGTTCCGGAGGGCCGGCTTCAAGGACTCCTCCGCCGAGCTCACCCGGCGAGTGAACTCGGAGTGGAGCGCCTCGGGCGGGCTCAAGCCCCTGGTCGTCGTGGAGCGCGCGCTGGATTGAGGCTCAGGGGGATTGCGCGAAGCGGACGGGTAGGCCAAAAGCTCCGCTCCGGATTCGCATCGAGGCCCCGTTGTCCGAGACAGAAGCCCCCTCAGAGCGCCAGGGCCGCCTCCGCGCGGACGGAGCGCTGGTGCTCCTCACCGTGCTGTGGGGTACGACCTTCGTGGTGGTGAAGGACGCGCTGTCGCATGGAGACCCCTTCACGTTCCTCTCGCTTCGCTTCGGCGTGGGGGCCTCGGTGCTCAGCGTGCTGGCCGGGCGCCAGCTGTTCTCCCCGACTCACCTGCGGCGCGGGGCCGTGCTCGGTGTCTTTCTCTTCCTGGGCTTCGCGCTGCAGACGGTGGGGCTGACGGACACCACGCCCTCCCGCTCGGCGTTCATCACCGGGATGTACGTGCTGCTGGTGCCGCTGGTGATGCTGGCGCTCTTCCGGCGGGTGCCGCGCGTCTCCTCGCTGGTGGGCGTGGTGCTCTCGGCGATGGGGCTCTACTACCTCACGGGGGCCGAGGTGGGCTCGGAGCGGCTCTCCACGGGAGATCTGCTCACGCTGGGGTGTGCGGTGGCGTACGCCTTCCACATCGCCTTCACGGATCGCTATGCGCCCCGGGAGGGTGTCCAGGCCCTGGTGGCGGTGCAGCTGTGGGTGGTGACGCTGCTGTCGGTGGCATGCCTGCCCTTCGTGGAGGTGCGGGTGCAGTGGGCGCCGGCCTTCATCGGGGCCGTGCTCTTCTGTGGGGTGTTCGCCAGCGCCATGGCGCTCAGCGTGCAGACGTGGGCCCAGGCGCGGACGACGGCCGTGCGCGCGGCCATCATCTACTCGCTGGAGCCCGTGTTCGCCGCGGGCTTCTCCCTGGTGCTGGGCTACGAGAAGCTCGGAGTGCGCGAGTGGGTGGGCGGTGGGCTCATCATCCTGGGCGTGCTGGTGGCGGAGCTCGGCTCCGCGCTGTGGGTGCGGTGGCGCGCGCGGGAGGCGGCCCAGGTGTGAGGCGGACGTGGACGGCGGGCGCGAGAGGGAGCCTGGGTGCTGGGGCGACGGGCGGACGGGCGGTACATTGACGACACACGGTGTCGGGGGCGCGTTATAGGGGGAGCTTCCGCATGAGCGTCGAGCTGAGGCGAAATGGACTGCACCTGACGGGGACCCCGCTGTCGCTGGACGCGACGCGCAAGACACCCCTGTCCTTCGTGAGCCACGGCCACACCGACCACATCGCGCGTCACGAGCGGACCATCTCCACGGCGGCCACGCTGCGCTTCATGACGCACCGGCTGGGGCCGGTGGGCTCTCCGCTCGCGGTGCCGTACAACCAGATCTTCGAGCTGGGCTCGCTGTCGCTGGAGCTGCTGTCGGCGGGGCACATCCTGGGCAGTGCCCAGCTGCGCGTCATCCGCCGGGATGGAAAGCGCATCGTTTATACCGGGGACCTGAACGTGGTGCCCTCGCTGACGGCCGAGCCCGTGCAGGTGGCCGAGTGCGACACGCTGGTCATCGAGGCCACGTTCGGCCATCCGCGCTACCGCTTCCCTCCCAAGGAGGAGGTGCTGGCGCAGGTGGAGGCGTGGGTACGCCAGCAGCTCGAGCGGGGGGCCTTCCCGGTGCTGCTCGGCTACCCGCTGGGCAAGAGCCAGGAGGCGATGAAGTACCTGTCGGGCCGGGGCTTCGGGCTGGTGGCGCATGCGTCCATCCTCGAGGTGACGGAGCTCTACGCGGAGCTGGGAGTGCCCATCGGGCCGGTGCGGCGCTTCGACGGCAAGCTGGAGCCGGGCGAGGTGCTCTTCTTCCCTCCGCACCTGTCGCGCGCGGGAGGGCTGTCCGGGCTGTGGCCGCGAGCAACGGCGGTGCTCACGGGCTGGGCGCTGGATCCGGGCGCGGCGTACCGCTACGGGGCGCAGGTGGCGTTCCCGGTGTCGGACCACGCGGACTGCCCGTCGCTCGTGAAGTACGTGAAGGCCACGGGAGCGCGCGAGGTGCTCACCCACCACGGCTTCAAGAAGGAGCTGGCGCAGGTGCTCCGGGACAAGGGCATCGACGCGAGGGAGCTCGGGGGCAAGCCGCAGCAGCTCGCGCTCTTCTGAGGAGGGAGCCATGGGCACGCAGCTCACCGGACGCACCGTTCGCGTCCTCATCGGTCCCGAGCCGAAGAACCTCGTCACGCGGGACATGCCCGAGGTGAAGGTGAGCTTCGAGGGCTTCGTGGGAGACAGGCACGCGGGGCTGGTCCGGCCGGCGAGCGTGCACACGCCGTGGTTTCCCCGAGGGGCGCTGGTGCGCAACACGCGTCAGGTGTCCATCGTGTCCACGGAGGAGCTGGAGCTCGTCGCGGAGGCGCTGGGAGTGCCGCAGGTGCTGGCGGCCTGGCTGGGAGCCAACCTGGAGCTGGCGGGGGTGCCGCACCTGACGCGGCTGCCGTCGGGCACGCGGCTCTTCTTTCCCGAGGATGCCACGCTGGTGGTGGACGCGGAGAACGAGCCGTGCCGGAAGGCGGGCAGGGCGCTGGAGGCGCACTACACGGGGCGAGAGGGGCTCGCGAGCCGCTTCGTGAAGGCAGCGCACCAGCGGCGCGGGCTGGTGGGCTGGGTGGAGCGGCCCGGCATCATCCGCCCGGGAGACAAGGTGAAGGTGACGCTGCCTCCGACGGTGACGTACTCCGTGCCCCCTGAGCCTGGCGCCAGCGGTTCCGCGTCGAGGGAGTAGAGCGGCACCGTCTCCCGTGCGGGACTGTGAACGCGTGGCGCGGACACCTGGGTTGTGGTGGCTCCCTGCGTGGGAGCGTTGGCCCGAGTTGTGCTCTGGCGTTCCAGGGCATGTCTGGACCCCATGACCTCTTCGTGCGCTTCACCTTCGGCCAGCCCGAGCGGGCCGCGGCCGAGCTGCGCGCGGTCCTGCCTCCACACGTGGTGTCCGGGGTGGAGTGGTCCACGTTGAAGCGGGAGCCGAGCTCCGTGGTGGATCCCGAGCTGCGGGAGACCGAGAGCGACCTGCTCTTCTCGGCCCGGTTCTCGGGTGGGAGGCCACTGCTCTTCTATGTCCTGCTGGAGCATCAGTCATCGGTGGACCGATGGATGGCCCTGCGCATGCTCCGCTACGTGGTGCGCCAGTTGGAGCACTGGAGGAAGGAGCACCCAGGCAGCGCGCTGCTCCCCGTCATCATTCCCCTGGTCCTGTACCACGGGCCGGGTGGTGGCTGGAGTGCCCCGCGCAGAATGGAAGAGCTCTTCGATGTGCCCGGCGAAGGGGAGGTGCTCGAGGGCTGGAACGCACTCGTCCCCCGCTTCGAGTACCTGCTGGATGACCTGACGACCGAGCGTGAAGAGTCGCTCCTCGCGCGCCCTGGGCCGCCTGTGGTGCGGCTTTCCCTGTTGGCGCTGGTCTATGGCCGTTCCGAAGACCTTGTGCAGCGGCTGCCGGGCTGGGCGGCGCTGGTTGCTCAGGTACATTCCTCCCCAAACGGTGTTGATGATCTGAATGTCGTCTTCCACTACCTGCTGCGTGTGGCGGACGATGCTGCGCAGGACGCCACGGTAGGTATGTTAAAATCAGCAGTAGGTGCACAGCGGGCGGAGGAACTGATGACGACCTGGTTCGACAAGCACTTCGAGCACTGGCGTCAGAAGGTCAGACTCGAGGCGCAGGCCGAGGGTAGGGCTGAGGGGAAGGCTGAGGGGAAGGCTGAGGGAGAGGCCAAAGGGAAAGCCGAGTCCGTGCTCCGGATTCTGGCTGCGAGGGGTATCCCTGTCGACGAGCAGAGTCGGCAGCGCATCCTGTCGTGCAAGGACCTGGAGACCCTCGATCGGTGGTTCGATGAGGCCCTGAAGGCCACGAGTTTGGCGGATGTCCTGGAGGACCTGGCGCAGTGAGCAGCCTCCGGCTCACTTGGGGCCTGGGACGTTCGACCAGAAGACGTACGACACCAGGAGCCACACCGGGAGCAGCAGGACGAAGGGAGTGACCGTGGCCTTGGAGAACCAGCGGAAGAAGCGACCGCTGGAGATCCGGTACACGCCATTCACCAGCGCGAGCCCCACCGTGTAGGGCACGGCGCTGAGGGCCCACGCCGCCAGCCCGCTCCCCGCATACAGGAGGGCATCTTCCAGGACCATCAGCCCTCCCGCTCGCGCCCGCTCACTCCATCGTCGACTGGACGATGAGCTTCTCCTTGCCGCACACGTCGCAGCGCAGGTGGACGAAGAGATCCTCCTCGCTGTCCTCGGGCACCTCGCCCTCGGGCACGCCCAGCTCCGTCTTCGCCAGCGCCGCCACCTTCGTCGGGATGTCCGCCGCCTTCAGCGCCTGCACGTACGTCATCTCCCGGTCGTGGCACTCGCGCGTCTCCGGTCCGGTGAGCCACTGCGGCTCCATCCCCTCCGGCAGCCGGCTCACCAGCTCCAGGTTCGCCACCGACTCGGCCAGGTACGCCAGCCGCCGCAGCCGCGCCTCGTCCGGCAGCGCCGCGAACACCTGGAAGCCCTCGAACAGCGCGTTGCGGTCCTCCGCCGTCGCCAGCTGCGCCAGCTCCATCGCCGGCTCGGCCGAGTCCAGGGCCTCCTCCCAGTTGTTCTCCGGGTTGAAGCCCGCCTCCAGCAGCGCCGTGTACAGCTGCGTCGCCGCCAGCCGCCGCCGCGCCTCCTGCAGGTGCTCCACCACCTCGTGCGTCAGCCGCAGCTCCAGCAGCGCGCCCGTCACCCGCGGGTCGATCGAGCCCGTCAGGTCATCCACCTCCACCTCCGCCCGCAGCGCGTCCTTCAGCACCTTCGCCGCCGAGAACCGGAACTGGGGCAGCACGCCCACCTCGCGCAGGTACATGGCCGCCGCCGCCGCGTCCTTCCCACCCATCCGCAGCGACTTCTGCGCCCGCTCCACCGCTCCCGGGTCCGCCGCCGGCTTCTTGTTCTCCAGCCGAGACTTCACCGCCTCGCGGTACATGGCCTCCAGCGAAGAGCCCGGCGGCAGGCGCTGCGGCACCAGCGGCCTCAGCCCCGGCACGTCCAGCACCCACACCGGCGGCGCCGCCTGACGCTTCAGCGCCCGGAAGAACAGGGCGCCCGGCGTGTCCTGCGGCTTGAACGGGGGCAGCTCCTCCCCGATGGGGCCCATCACCGCCGCCGCGGCCGAGCCCAGCGCCTTCTCCCGCTGCTCGCGCGTGAACGCGGTAATCCCCTGCGCCGGAGGTGGCGGCGGGGGAGGGGCCTCCTCACCGTCCAGGCCCACCACCCGGTCCATGTCCACGTCCTCCATCTCGAGGTCGTCCAGCCCCTTGGCCCCGGTGAAGTCGCAGCGCAACAGCTTCAGCTTCTCGAAGGTGGCCCCCTCGAGGTTGGCGCCGCGGAAGTCACAGTCCTGTAGCCGTCCCCCGTGGAAGTAGGAGTTGGACAGGTCTGAGTCGCGGAAGTTGATCTTGGAGAGGTCGCAGCGTTCCCACTCCGAACCCACGAGCCCCAAGCCCGACAGGTCCGCGTTGGCGGAGAAGAGCTGGGTGAACGTGGCACCGGTGTGGTCGCTCGGCACCTGACCGGCCTTGCGGAGCTTGTTCCACTCGGCCGAACCATTCTGGAGAAGCTTCTCGATACTGGGAGCCTTCGGCATGGACCGGCCATTATTCGTATGGTCTGGTCCCGGCGCAAAACAAATGATCGAGTACCGAATCGAAGAGGACAGTACGGGCATGCGGCTGGACAAGTACCTCCGCAAGCGCCTGGCCTCCGTCCCCACCAGCCACCTCTTCAAGATGATCCGGGTGAAGAAGGTCCGGGTGAACGGCAAGAGGGCCCAGCCCGAGCAGCTCCTGGCCGCCGGTGACGTCATCACCATCCGCGGCGACGAGAAGCAGCTCACCGGCCCCAGCCCCTCCGGGCCCCGCCCCCCTCCGCCACCACCCCCCGTGGACCCCAGCGAGCTGGTCATCCTCCTGGAGGACGACTGGATGATGGCCGTGGACAAGCCCAGCGGCATGGCCGTCCACACCGGCAGCGGCATCACCGGCGGCACCCTGGTGGACTATGTGCGCGCCTACCTGGGGCCCAAGGCCGTCCGCAATGACTTCACCGCCTCGCCCGCCCACCGGCTGGACCGCGAGACGTCCGGCGTCATCCTGGTCGCCAAGCGCCGGCCCGCAATGGTCCACTTCACAGAAGTTTTCACCGAGGGTAAAGCCCGCAAGCGCTACCTCACCCTGGTGAAGGGGAAGATGTCCAAGGACTCGGGTGTCATCGACCTACCACTCTCCGAGCACCAGCAGACGGCCGAGTCCAAGGCCCGTCGAGGGGTGAACATGCAGGAGGCACTCACCCGATGGAAGGTCATCCGGCAGTCGAGCGAGGTGGCGCTGCTCTCCTGCTCCATCGAGACCGGGCGCACTCATCAGATAAGAAGGCACCTGGCCGCAGTAGGCCACCCCGTTGCCGGGGACCGGAAGTATGGTGACTTTGGCTTCAACCGGGACGTGCGGGCCCGGTGGGGCTTGAAACGTTTGTTCCTGCACGCCGAGCGCATCGAATTTCCTCACCCCCAACACGGCGGGAAGGTGACGGTGGAGGCGAGGTTGCCTCCAGAGCTGAAGGACATACTCAAACGAGCTGCGCTGGAACCGTCATGAAGACTCCCGAACCGAAGACTGACCGCAGCCGCTCCAAGCTCGTGCTCGACGGGGTGAAGAAGCGCCCCTGGTGGGTGTTCCCCCTCAAGCTCGCGGGCTGGATGGCCCTCACCGGCGCCACGGCGGGAGTCGTAGCCGTGGTGGCGGTGTACTACATCTTCTCGCCAGGGCTGCCCGCCATCCCCAAGGTGGACGAGTACTGGCCGCCCATCGTCAGCGAGGTGTACACGGACGACGCGGTGCTGGCCGGCGAGTTCTACAACCAGCGGCGCAAGGTGGTGCCCTACGAGCGCATCCCCAAGCGGCTGGTGCAGGCGTTCATCGCCAGCGAGGACTCCAGCTTCTTCGACCACATGGGCGTGGACATCCTGGGCACCGCGCGCGCCGTGACGAAGACGGTGGGCACCAAGCTGGGGCTGCGCAGCGGCGGCGTGCAGGGCGGTTCCACCCTGACGCAGCAGACGGCGAAGGCGGTGCTGATTGCCGCCGAGGGCTACAAGGAGGCCACCGCGAAGACGCCCAAGCGGAAGATCCGCGAGGCGCTGCTGGCCCGGCGCCTGGAGGCGGCGCTGACCAAGGAGGAGATCCTCTACCTCTACCTGAACAACGTCTTCCTCGGGCACCACAGCTACGGCGTGCAGAGCGCGGCGGAGAACTACTACCGCAAGGACGTGAAGGACCTGACGCTGGGAGAGATGACGCTCATTGCTGGCCTGCCCCAGGCGCCCAGCCGCTACTCGCCCTTCCTGCGGCCCGAGGCGGCCAAGAAGCGCCGCTCCTACGTGCTGCGCCGCATGCTCGAGGAGGGGATGATTACCCGCGAGGAGCACGACACCGCCAACGCCGAGCCGGTGAAGGTGTATCCGGTGGAGGACGTGTTCCACGAGTTCGCCCCGTACTTCGTCGAGCAGGCCCGCCGCGACATCGTCGAGCGCTACGGCAACCCGGCGCTGCTGGACCAGGGCCTGAAGATCTTCACCACCATGGACAGCGAGCGTCAGCGCGCGGCCCAGGAGGCGGTGCTCACCGGACTGCTGGAGCTGGACAAGCGCCAGGGCTGGCGCGGCGCCCTGATGAACCTGCCCACGGAGGAGGAGCGCAAGGCCTTCGTCGAGCGCGCCAGGAAGGCCATGGGCAACGAGGAGCTGGTCCTCAACCGCTTCTACGTGGCGCTGGTGACGAAGCTCGACGACGACGGCAAGGGCGCCGACATCCAGGTGGGGCCGCACGCCGGCCGGCTGCCGCTGCTCGGCATGCACTGGGCGCGCAAGGTGAACCCCGAGTCCTACTACTCGCCGGGGGCGATGATCTCGCACGTGAAGAAGGCCATCGCCGTGGGCGACCTGGTCGTCGTGCGCCACGTGCTGAAGAAGGACCTCACGGACGACAAGGAGCAGTGGGACAAGAAGCTGGCCGAGGCCATCCCCGCCGACGAGGCGGTGCCGCTGGACGAGAAGCAGCAGGTGCCGGGCTCGCTGTCGCCCGGGCCCATGAAGTCCAACAGCACCGGCCCGAAGATCTTCCGGCTGGAGCAGGTGCCCGAGCCACAGAGCGCGCTCGTCTCCATCGATCCGCACCGGCAGTACCTCACCGCCATGGTGGGCGGGTACGACTTCGACGACAACGAGTTCAACCGCGCCTTCCAGGCATGCCGTCAGCCGGGCAGCTCCTACAAGCCGCTGGTGTACTCGGCGGCCATCGAGAAGCTCAACTGGACGGAGGCCACCGTCATCGTGGACTCGCCCATCGTCGAGCACGATCCGGACACCAAGGTGGCCTGGAAGCCGGAGAACTACACCGAGGAGTTCGTGGGCGACGTGCTGCTGCGCAACGCCATGATCAACTCGATGAACATCCCCGCGGTGAAGACGTTCGGCGCGGTGGGCACCAAGAACATGGCCGAGTGGGCCCGCACCCTGGGCCTGTCCACGCCCATGAACATGGACTTCTCCGCCGCGCTCGGCTCCTCGTGCGTCTACCCGGTGGAGCTGGCGCAGGTGTACGCCACCTTCAACCGCTACGGCCGCAAGAAGCCCACCTACTTCATCCGCAAGATCGAGGACCGCTTCGGGCGCACGCTCGAGGACCACACCGCGTTCGATGACCCGTGGGCGCCGCTGCAGGACCGCGTGGCCGCCAGCTACGCGCGGCTGTTCGAGCCGGGCGAACAGGTGATGAGCCCCGAGACGGGCTTCATCACCACGCACCTGATGCGCGGCGTGGTGCTGGAGGGCACCGGCGGCCCGGCTCAGCGCCTGGGCAAGCCGTCCGCGGGCAAGACGGGCACCACCAACGACTCGTTCGACACGTGGTTCTCCGGCTTCACGCGCGACTTGGTGACGGTGGCGTGGGTGGGCTACGACCTGAACCCGCACCCGCTCAACCGCTTCGAGACGGGTGGCCGCGCCGCGCTCCCCATCTGGCTGGACTACATGAAGAAGGCCCTCGCCGAGCGGCCCCAGGGCGAGTTCGTCCCCTGGCAGAGCATGGAGATCGTTCGCCTGCCCATCGACAACAAGACGGGGAAGATCGCCTCCGAGAGCTCCAAGAACATGAAGGTCATGTTCTTCAAGAAGGGGACGGAGCCGAAGGAAGTGGCCCCGCAGAAGGGCCAGATCGACGAGCAGCAGTTCCTGATGGGCCAGCAGTAGCCCCGGCCCTCCGCCTGGGGGCCCCGGAGGACGGGGCCCTCAGCGCACCCGGCGCGCGATCGCGTCGAAGAGCGGGTTCGGCATCGCCGTCACCACCTTCATCAGCGCGCTCGTCTGCCACGGGAAGGCGAACACCGGCACCCCGCGCGTGATGGCCCTGGCCATCCGGTCCACCGCGTCCTCCGTCTCCAGCAGGAAGGGCATGGGGTGGCGGTTGGGCGCCGTCATCTCGCTCTTCACGAAGCCCGGCTGGATGCAGGTGACGCGCACGCCGGTGCCCTGCAGGTCCACGCGCAGGCTCTCCAGGAAGGTGGTGAAGAACGCCTTGGAGCCGGAGTAGGCGGCGTTCTGCGGCAGCCCCCGGAAGCCCGCCAGGCTGGAGACGCCCACCAGGTGGCCGCGCTGGCGCTCCACCATCCGTGGCAGCACCGCGCCCAGCGTGGCCGCCGCCCCGGTGACGTTCACGTCGATGATCTGCTTCACGCGCTCCCAGTTGAAGCGCTTGCCGTCCGTCGGCAGCCCCACGCCGGCGTTGGCCACCACCAGCTCCAGCCCGCCGCAGTCCGCGTCGATGCGCTGGATGCGCGCGATCGTCTCGTCCGTCCTGGAGACGTCCAGCTCCAGGGGCTCCAGGTTGCCGCCCGCCGCGCGGGCCTCCTCTGCCAGGGCCTGGAGGTGCTCGCGCCGCCTCGCCGCGGCGAACACGCGCGCGCCCCGCTTCGCGAACCACAAGGCCAGTCCCCGCCCCAGGCCGCTCGAGGCTCCGGTGATCAGTGCCGTGCCGTACCTGCTCTCCGCCATCGGTGCTCTCCCGCGTCAGCGCCGTTCGAACTCGCCCAGGTCCTGTACCACTCCGCGCGTGGGATTGCCCTGCGCGTCGAGGTGGAAGGTGACCAGCGCCGTGCCCAGCGCCTCGTTCTTCCACTTCACCCGGA
Source organism: Hyalangium gracile (assembly GCF_020103725.1). NCBI lineage: Bacteria > Pseudomonadati > Myxococcota > Myxococcia > Myxococcales > Archangiaceae > Hyalangium > Hyalangium gracile. The sequence continues at coordinate 50,428 of NZ_JAHXBG010000031.1, forward strand.
AGGTGTCGTGGTGCCAGTGCTCGGCCTCGCCCTCCCACCCGGCGAAGCCCACCCGCAGCCGGCCCTTGTCCGCCGAGACGGTGAGCTCTCCCAGCAGCGGCCGGGAGTAGGTGCCCGCGTAGCGCTCCAGCGGCAGGCTGGGGCGCGTGCCCGTCATGCGCGCGGCCTCCTGGGCCTGCTCGGCCTCCTTCTGCTTCTTGCGGTACTCCAGCGAGACTTCCAGCCGTAGCTTGTTCCAGTCCTTCACCGGCGCGCCCAGGTAGCTGTCCACCACCCGGTACACCAGGGCCTCGGGGAAGGACGTTCGCGGCCCGTTGGTGAGGACGATGACGCCCAGGGCCTCCTCGGGCAGCAGCGCGGCCGAGCACGTCATCCCGTCCATGCCCCCGGTGTTCCACACCATCCACCGGCCCCGGTGGTCCTTCAGCAGCCAGCCCAGGCCGTGGGCGTCCAGGTGGCTCTCCGGGAAGAGCCGGCGGGTCAGCGCGTCGCGGCGCAGCGGCATCTGCGGCGTGTGCAGCTCCTCCACCACCTCCGGGCTGAGCACCCGCTTGCCCTCCAGCGTGCCCTTGCCGAGCAGCATCAGCAGCCAGCGCGCCAGGTCCCGCGCGTTGGAGTGAATGGCCGCCGCCGGGCCTACCGCACTGCCGTCCATCCAGCGAGCGGGCCTCGGCTCTCCCGTCCTGTCCACGTGCGGCGTCGCCACGTTGCTCAGCGCCGCCAGCTCCTCCACGTGCGTGCCCGTGGAGCTCATCCCCAGTGGCTCGAAGAGGCGCTTGCGCACGAGGCTGTCCCAGCTCATCCCCGCTCGCGCCGCCGCGGCCTCGCCCGCCACCAGGTACATCACGTTCGAGTACGTCACCGTGCCGCGCAGCCCCGCCTGCTGCTCCAGGTGGCGCAGCCGGGCGATGATGTCCTTGCGCGTGTACTTCGTCCCGTACCACAGCGCCTCCGCGTCCTCCTTCACGCCGCTGCGGTGCGAGAGCACGTCCCGCAGCGTCAGCTCCCGCGTCACGTAGGGGTCGGCCAGCGCGAAGCCCGGCAGGTGCTCGGTGACGGGGTCGTCCCAGCCCAGCTGCTTCGCGTCCACCAGCAGCCCTACCGCCGCCGAGGTGAAGCCCTTCGTGAGCGAGCCGATGGCGAACACGGTGCGCTCATCCACCGGGGCGGGCTTGCCCACCTCGCGCACGCCGAAGCCTCGGGCCAGCACCACCTTCCCGTCCTTCACCACCGCGATCGACACGCCGGGGACCTTCCAGTCCCGCATGGCCTGGGTGACGTAGGGCGCCAGGTCCGCCAGTGGCGCGGGCTCGGCCGGGGGCGCGGCGGCGAGCACGGTGATGGGCAGCAGGGAGACGAGCGCGGCGAGCATCATGGCTCCCGACGCTGAGCCAGCGTCCGCCCTCCGTCAAGCCGTGGGCGAGGCCAGCGGCAGCTCCACCTCGAAGGTGGCGCCATGGCCCGGCTCGCTGGAGGCCCGGATGCTGCCTCCGAACGCCTCCACGAGGTGCCGCGTCAGGTAGAGCCCCAGCCCCAGCCCGCCGAAGTGCTCCGCGGAGACCGCGCGCTCGAAGCGGTCGAAGATGCGCGGCAGGTGCTCCGGCGAGATGCCGATGCCCTCGTCCGCCACCGTGAGGCGGGCCCCGTTGGCCACCCGCTCGACCAGGATGTGCACGGTGTGGCCGGCGCCGTACTTCAGCGCGTTGCTGAGCAGGCTGCTCACCACCTGCTCCAGCCGGATGCGATCCCAGTGCCCCACGACGGGCCCGTCGGCCCGGACCTCCAGCGGCGTGTGCGTGCGCAGCGCCTGGCCCGCGAAGCGGCTCACCACCTCATGCACCAGCGCCGAGAGGTCCAGGTGCTCCAGGTCCAGCTCGAGCCGGCCCACCTCGAGCCGGGACACGTCCAGCAGGCTCTCCGCCAGCGTGGACAGCCGCTTGCACTGGCGCTGGAGCACGGTGACGTGCTCCTTCATGCGCGCGGCATCCACCTGGGCGCTGTGCCGCTCCAGCTCGCGCTTGAGCGTCTGCAGGCGGAGGTTCAGCGGGGTGAGCGGCGTCTTCAGCTCGTGCGAGGCGACGGCCAGGAACTCGTCCCGCAGCCGCACCGCCTCGCGCGAGGCGCTGTAGAGCAGAGCGTTGTCCACCGCCAGCGCCGCCCGGGCCGCCAGCTCCATGGCCAGCCGCAGGTCCGCCTTGCGGTAGTGCCGGTGCGAGCCGGAGTACGCGAAGGTGATGGCCCCCAGGGTCCGCCCTCGCGCCTGCAGGGGCGCCACGAGGTACGACTCGAGCTCCAGGGCACGCAGGGCGCGCAGGTGCTCCGCGTCTCGCGCCGCCCGAGGCAGCTTCGTCGGCGGGACGATCTCCCTCAATTCCGGCTGGCCGTCGCGGATGACCCGGCCAGGGCCGTAGGCGTCTTCCAGGCGAGCGGGCCAGCGGTGCTCCAGCTCCCAGGCCAGCGCGGCCTTCTCCGGCGCCCGGTGCCCCACCGCCAGCCGGCGGATCGTCCCGTCCTCCTCGAGGATGTCCACCGTGCAGAGGTCCGCCACCACGGGCACCGCGAGCCGGGCCACCTGGTCGAGCGTCGCGCGGAAGTCGAGCGAGGCCGAGAGTGCCTGGCTGGCCCGGGCGATGAACCGGGCCTTGCGCTCGGCCCGCCGTGTCCTGCGCCGCAGCCGCAGCGTCTCCACGGCGGTGACGACCCGGCGCGCGAGCTCCTCGGCTACCTCCAGCTCCTGGAGCCCGTAGGGCGCCTCGGGCTCGCTGCGGCCCAGCAGGAACATGCCCAGCACGCGCCGACGTCCCCTCAGCGGCACCAGCAGCACCGAGCGGGGCTTGAACTCCTCCAGGCCCGCGAGCGGCTCCGGCAGCGTGGCCACCTGCCGGCGGATCTCCACCGGGTAGTTCGCGAAGAGCCGGGCCACGCCCGTCTGCAGCACGTCGAGCAGCGGGTTGCAGGCCGTGTCCGAGCGGGAGTGGCTCCCCAGGGCGCGCAGCTGGGCCTCACGGTCAGGATCCTGATGGAGCGCCGCCACCCTCCGCAGCCTCCCGCGGGGGCCCGCCAGGTCCACGAGGCAGAAGCTGGCCAGGCCCTGCGCGGTGCACAGGCGTGCCACATCCCGCAGCAGGCGCCGCAGGCCGCTCCGTCGCTGGGTGAGCAGGCGTCCGGCCGCCGACAGGAACTGGAGGGAATGAAACGGGGTGGGGCTGTGAGACAGGCGCTCCTCTTCGTGCGACCCGCGTGTCACGAGGGCCTCCAGAGGCTCATGGTGCGTACCCCTCTCGCGCCCGTCTCTGGAGCCGTTCATCAGGAGGCTGGAGCTGTTCGTATCCATGGATTCGAGCGGTCAAGAGAGGCCTACCCCTCTTAGGTAAGTCCTCTTGTACGAACGTGCTGCATGGTCAGGACCGCGTGCTCCCGCCGCGGCGCCTGCTCCGCTTATTCCCCGTCGCGTGGGTCTGCCTCGCTCGGTCTCCCGTCGAGCGCCGGGCGTCTTCCCCTGGTGGCCGCCCTCGCGGGGCGTCAGCACCCTGAGGGAAGGGGAGGAGGAGAGAGGCCATGGAGTATCTGAACTGCTTGTTGGTCATCGATGACGACCACGACATCCGGCTGTCACTCCAGGACGCTCTCGAGATGGAGGGGTACCACGTCGCCACCGCGAGCTCGGGCCGAGAGGCCCTGGAGTCTCTCGAGCACGGCCTGCGACCGGACCTCATCCTGCTCGACCTGATGATGCCCGACATCAGCGGATGGGCCTTCCGCTCCTGGCAGCGCGCCCACCCGGAGTTCGCGTCCATCCCCGTGGTCGTCGTCTCCGGCCAGGGCCTCAGCCCTCCCGAGGTCGCCCGGCTCGGCGTGGACGGGTACCTCGCCAAGCCGTTGGACCTGGATCACCTGCTGGACACCGTGGCGCGCTTCGTCCCGCCCAGCCACCAGCCCGGGGTCGCCTCCTGGTAGGGCGGGCGGGCCCCGCGGCTCAGAGCCGGGGCCAGTAGGGCTTCAGCGCCTGCCGGCTCCGGGCCAGCGCGTGCATCGCGTCCGACGTCGTCTCCCCGTCGGGGAACGAGTCTCCCCGGCCCGCGAGCACCTCCACGCAGGCATGCACGGACTGCGAGAGGCCCTCCAGCGAGTACCCGCCCTCCAGCAGGAGCACCAGCTTGCCTCCGCAGACGCTCTCGGCCAGCGAGCGCATCGCCGCGCACATCGCCGCGAAGCCTCGCTCGGTGAGCATCATCCCCCCGATGGGATCGCTCCGGTGCGCATCGAACCCCGCCGAGACGAGCACCAGCTGCGGCCGGAACTCCTCCGCGATGGGCAGGAACAGGTCCTGGAAGATGGCCGCGTAGTCCGCGTCCGTGGCGCCTCCCGGGATGCCGCAGTTGACGGTGAAGCCCGCGCCCGCGCCCGCGCCCACCTCGTGCGACGCGCCCGTGCCCGGGTAGTACGGGTACTGGTGCACCGACTGGTAGAGCACGTCCCGCCGCTCCCAGAAGGCCGCCTGGGTGCCGTTGCCGTGGTGCACGTCCCAGTCGAGCACCAGCACCCGCTCGGCCCCGTGCCGGCGCGCCGTCTCCGAAGCGATGGCCACGTTGTTGAAGAGGCAGAAGCCCATGGCCCTCCCGGGCTCGGCGTGGTGCCCGGGGGGGCGCACCAGCGCGAAGGCATTGCGCGCCCGGCCCGCCATCACCTCGTCCACCGCCTGCACCGCCGCCCCCGCGGCCAGCACCGCCGCGTCATAGCTGTCCGGCGAGGCATGGGTGTCCGGATCAATCTCCGCGAAGTCCCCCGCGATGCCCAGCAGGTACTTGCGCAGCTCCGGTGTGTGCACGGAGGCCAGCTCCGCCTCCGTCGCCGAGCGCGGCTGTCCTACCTGCGTCCCCTCTATCGGCGCGCGGGCCAGCACCGAGAGGATGCTCCGCAGCCGGGCCGGGCTCTCCGGGTGGCGGGGGCCGGGATCATGCTTCAGGAACAGGGGGTCGGTCAGCAGCAGGGTGGGGGGCGTCATCCGGCACACTCCTGGGCGGAGAGGCTAGGACCTACTCCCCCCGTGCACCAGAATCCACGGTGATCCCGGATTCTTCCGGTCGTGAGGGGAGGAAACGACCTTCCCGTTCCTTGCCCTTTGTTGGATTCCCTCCTTTGATGGCGTCGCCTTGGCTCGTCGCTTCCAGAAATTCGGTCTTCGAGGAGTTCTCTTCGGGTTCTTCACCGCGGCTCAGGCCATCCTCTTCCTGGCGCTGTCGTTCGTGGTGCCGGACTGGGTGAAGGAGTTCCTGGACACGCGGCTCGCCGTGCACGGGCACGCGAAGGCCCAGGAGATTGCCCGTGTCATCGCCACGGAGGGGCTGTCCGTCCAGCCGGGGGATCCCCTGCGGGCGGTGCTCGACCCCATGCGCCGGGACGATGACTTCAAGTTCGCCGTCATCGTCAACAAGGAGGGCCAGCGCGCCGCCACCGTGGGCAGCCCGCCGGGCGACCTCGACGCCATGGCCACCCGCTTCGTCCGGGAGGGGATGCCCGCCGAGCTCGACCTGGAGAGCGGGGATCGGCTCATCACCGAGCCGCTGGAGGGGGACAGGGGGTGGGTGCTGGTGGGGCTGAACTTCTCCGCCATCAACAAGGCGGTGTACGCGCTGCGGCTGAAGGTGCTGGGCGTGTTCGGCGTGGGGATGCTGCTGTTCCTGCCCCTGTTCATCTTCGTCACCCGGGCGCTCATCCTCCAGCCGCTGGACGCGATGATGTCCATGGCGCGCCGGCTGGCGGAGTCGGACCTCACCGGCCGGGTGGAGGTGGTGACGCAGGACGAGCTGGGCAAGCTCGCCGAGGCGCTCAACCGCATCGCCCAGAGCTGGCGCGAGACGCTGGGCCGGGTGCGCGGCGTGTCCGAGGGCCTGGCCGGCGTCATCGAGCAGATCTCCCGCACCGGCACCACCGTCTCCTCTGGGGCGGGCACCGTCCAGGCGCGCGTGGAGGAGACCTCCTCCTCCATGGTGGAGATGCTGGCGAGCCTGCGCGGCATCGCCGACAACGTGGAGGTGCTCTACCAGAGCGCCGAGCAGAGCAGCTCCTCCATCGTGGAGATGGCCGCCACCAACGACGAGGTGGCCGAGAACGTCCAGTCCATGGCCGCCAGCGTGGAGGAGACCACCAGCGCCATCGAGGAGATGTCCTTCTCCATCCGCGAGGTGGCCACCAACATCTCCGCGCTGTCCTCCTCCACGGAGGAGACATCCACCTCCATCAAGCGGATGGACTCCTCCATCGGCCAGGTGGAGACGAACGCCAACGAGACGGCGCGCCTGTCCGAGCAGGTGTCCGAGGACGCCCAGTCCGGCGTGGAGTCGCTGCAGAAGACGCTCACGGGCATCGACCGCATCAAGGAGACGAGCCGCACCGCCGCCGGCGTCATCGAGAGCCTGGGCAAGCGCATCTCGGACATCGGCAACATCCTCAACGTCATCGACGACGTGGCCGAGCAGACGAACCTGCTGGCGCTCAACGCCGCCATCATCGCCGCCCAGGCGGGCGAGCATGGCAAGGGCTTCGCGGTGGTGGCCGAGGAGATCAAGGACCTGGCCGAGCGCACCGGCGCGTCCACCAAGGAGATCGCCGACCTCATCCGCAGCATCCAGGACGAGAGCCGCAACGCGGTGGCGGTGATGAACCAGGGCGTGCGCAACGTGGAGGAGGGCGTGCAGCTGGGCCGCGAGGCGGAAGGGGCGCTGTGGAAGATCAACGACAGCGCCCAGAAGGCCACGCAGATGGTGAAGGCGATTGCCCGCGCCACGGTGGAGCAGGCCCGCGGCAGCCGGCAGGTGACGACGGCCATCCAGCGCATCTCCGAGACGGTGTCGATGATCTCCAAGGCCTCCAACGAGCAGGCCAAGGGCAGCGATCAGATCATCAAGAGCGCCGAGCGGATGAAGGCCATCACCGCGCACGTGCAGCGCAGCAGCCAGGAGCAGACGCAGGGCAGCAAGCAGATCACCCGCTCCATCGAGAGCATCAACGAGATGGTCACCCACCTCAACCGCGCCCAGAAGGAGCAGACCAAGGGCAGCGAGCAGGTGCTCAAGGCCGTGGAGACCATCAAGGGCGTGTCCGAGCACCAGACGCGCTCCGTCAAGCAGCTCGAGGAGGCGATCGACCACCTGCAGAAGCAGGCCGAGGTGCTGCGAGGCGAGGTGCGCCGCTTCCGCGTGTGAGTTCGGGGTCGGCCGCACCCACAGTGCGCCGCCGGGCCATGGGTGCTAGGAATGCACCTGCATGTCGTCCAAGCCAGTCTCCGAGCGCGCCGTCATCTTCCTGATCGGGGCGGTCCAGTTCGTCAACATCCTCGACTTCGTGATGGTGATGCCGCTGGCGCCCTACTACTCGGGGGCGCTGGGGATCGACTCGGCGCACACCGGCATCATCGCGGGCAGCTACACCGCGTCGGCGAGCATCGCCGGGCTGCTGGGCGGCTACTTCCTGGACAGGTATGACCGGCGCAAGGCGCTGGCCGTCTCCATGCTGGGGCTGGTGGTGGCCACGGCGGCGGGCGGCCTGGCCACGGGGCTGCACTCGCTGATCGTCGCCCGTGTGTGCGCGGGCATCTTCGGCGGCCCCGCCACCTCGCTGGCGCTGGCCATCATCGCGGACATCATCCCCTCGGAGCGGCGGGGCAAGGCGATGGGCGCCGTGATGGGCGCCTTGTCGGTGGCGCAGGTGATGGGGGTGCCCCTGTCGCTGAAGGCGGCGGACCTGGCCGGCTGGCGCGCGCCCTTCCTGGGGGTGGCGGCCATGGGGCTGCTGGTGGTGCTGGGCGCCATCTTCTTCCTGCCGCCGGTGCGCGGCCACCTGGAGAAGGGGACTCGGGCCGAGCACCCGGTGGGCGTGTGGGAGCTGCTGGGCCGCAAGGACGTGCAGCTGTCCTACCTGATGTCCGCGCTGGTGATGATGAGCGGCTTCATCCTCATCCCCAACATCCCCGCCTACGTGGTGCACAACCTGGGCTACCCGCGCGAGCAGCTGTGGAACCTCTACCTGGTGGGCGGCGTGGTGGGCTTCGTGACGCTGCGCCTGGCGGGCTCGCGGGTGGACAAGATGGGCGCCTTCCGGGTGGGCACCGCGGGGGTGCTGCTGGGCATGGCGCTCACCTACATCGGCTTCGTGAGCTACCCGGTGTGGTTCCCCATCCACGGCATCTTCATCGGCTTCATGGTGGCCATGGGCATGCGCAACGTGGCCTACAACACCCTCACCTCGAAGGTGCCGGAGAACGCCGTGCGCGCGCGCTTCCTGTCGCTGCAGTCGGCCATCTCCCACATGGCCTCGGCGCTGGCCTCGGCCGTCCTGGCGCCCATGCTCCTGACCACCCTGCCGGACGAGAGCCTGGCGGGCATCGACCACGTGGCGGAGGTCTCCATCGTCCTGGCCATGGCCATCCCGCCCCTGCTCTACGTCGTCGAGCGTCGCGTCCGGGCCCAGGCCGCGGCCCGGTCCACCCCACCCCTGGCGGGGACCCCAGCCCTGGCGTCCTCGGGCTCCGGAGACCCCTAGGCTGGCGCCCCGAGCAGCTTCCGGCCGGGCAGGGACTGTGCTGGACGGACGCTGGCGAGCGCCTCCCCGTTGCGCTGGACGCCCCATGGCGCGATAACCCCGAGACGTCTTCCCGCGGAGCTGTCCTACATGTTCAACATCGGCGCAGGCGAGATGGTGTTCATCCTGATAGCCGCGCTGCTCGTGCTGGGGCCGAAGCGGCTTCCGGAACTGGCTCGCGGCATCGGTCGGTTCCTGCGCGAGTTCCGGAGGCAGACGGACGAGGTTCGCGGCGTGGTGGTGCGCGAGTTCTACCAGATGGATCAGGAGATCCAGCGCGAGCCCACCCCGGCGGCTCCGCCTCCGTCGACTCCCGCGCCGCACGAGCTGAGCCCGCCCATCCAGCCCTCGCTGCCGCTGCCCCCGGACATGTCCCTGGGGCTTGAGCACGCGTCCCATCCCCACCCTGCGCCGGACGGCGCGGCGCTGGGGGCGGCGGCCCAGGCCGGTGGCCCGGTGGCTCCGGAGGGCACTCCGGGAGCGCCTGTCGGCGGCCCGGTGCCTCCGGCTGGCAACGCGGTGGCTCCAGCTGGCAACGCGGTAGCCCCGGTTGGCAACACGGTGGCCGCGGCTGGCATCCCGGTGGGGGCGCCGCCGGCCAGCACGGGTGGGGCAGGCTCGGAGGACGAGGAGCCCCTGCCGCGGTTTGATCCCATCCCGGGCACGGTGGCCCGAAACGCACCGAAGCAGAGCTAGCCTTGGATCCATCCCACTCGGAACCCGAACTGCGCATGTCGCTGGCGGAGCACCTCACGGAGCTCCGCTCGCGCCTGCTGAAGTGCACCATCGCGGTGCTCGTCCTGGGCGCGGCCTCCCTGGTCTTCGCCCGGCCCATCTTCGGGCTGCTGATGAAGCCGGTGCTGGAGGCGCTGCCCGCCGGAGGGCGCTCGCTCGTCTACACCTCGGGCATCGAAGAGATCAACGTCCTGATGAAGGTGGGCCTGTACTGCGGCCTCTTCCTCACGACGCCCGTCATCCTCTGGCAGATCTGGGGCTTCGTGTCGCCGGGGCTGTACCCGGAGGAGCGCCGCTACGCCTCGCCCTTCGTCTTCCTGGGCTCGGTGGCCTTCATCGCGGGCGCGCTGTTCTGCTACCTGGCCATCCTCCCGTCCATGTTCCAGTTCCTCCTGAACGAGACGGACTCCACCGCGCTGGGGACGCAGCTGGACACCGCGAAGCTGCGCACGGAGGACGCGATGCGCTTCCTGCGGATAGGAGACGCGGAGCGTGCGGGGCAGCTCGCCCGGGAGGTGAGCACGAGCCTGCAGGCCACGGGTGAGTCGCAGCTGGTGAACCCCGAGGTGGTGCCCTCCGAGGCGGTGGAGATGTCCGCGCGCCTGGAGGGGCTGGGGCAGCTGCTGGACGCGGCGGCGGAGGGCTTCGGCGCTCCGGCGCGGCTGGTGCTGCGCCAGGCGGTGGAGAAGCGGGTGGTGGCGGTGGAGGCGTTCGGCCGCCAGGACTTCGCGGCCGCCGCCACGGCGATGGATGAGGCGGCCAGCCTGCTGGCCGGTGTGGCTCCCACGCGCACCGAGGAGCTGGCGGGGATGTGGAAGCTCCAGAAGGGGCTGGCGGCGGGGCATGCGCGGCACGAGGCGCTGAGCTGGACCAGGCCCATGCTCACCATGAACGAGCAGCTGTCGCTGGTGCTGGTGCTCATCCTGGCCTTCGGCGTCATCTTCGAGCTGCCGCTGGTGATGGCGCTGCTGGGCATCGTGGGCGTGGTGCAGAGCAAGTGGCTGTTCCGCTACCAGCGCCACGCCTTCGTGGTGTGCATCATCCTCGCGGCGCTGCTCACGCCGACAGGTGACGTGGTGAACCTGTCGCTGATGGCTGGCCCGATGTTGATGTGCTACGAGCTGGGCGTGCTGGCGGTGTGGATGATCGAGCGGAGGCGGGCGCGCAACGAGGCCTCCACGAGCATCACTCCCTCGCCATGAAACAGCTGACGCCTCCACGCAGGCGCCTGGTGGTGAATCTTCGCTACCTCCGGGCCCTCACCAAGCGCTTCCGCACGACGCTGATGCTGACGGCGGCGCTGTTCCTGGGCGCGCCGCCCGTGTACCAGTGGCGGTGCCTGGCGCCGGGCGGAGAGCACGTGAGCGCGGGCAAGGCGCTGCAGCACGTGTACTTCCTGCTGTTCGGTCAGCCCTCGCTGGACTGCGGGGATGACTGGGTGGCCATCCTCTTCAACATCCTCATCCCCCCGGTGGGCATCGCCCTGGTGGTGGATGGCGTGGTGCGCTTTGCCTACCTGTTCTTCGCCAAGCACAAGAGCGACAAGGAGTGGATCGAAGTGATTGCCGAGACGATGAAGGGCCACGTCATCGTGTGCGGGGCGGGCCGGGTGGGGTACCGGGTGGTGGATCAGCTGCGCGCCATGGGCAAGGACGTGGTGACGGTGGAGAAGCGCGCGGACGGGGCCTTCGTGGGGGTGCTGCGCGACGAGCAGGTGCCGCTGCTCATCGACGACATCCGCAGCCCGCAGTGCCTGCCGCGCATGAACGTGAAGGCGGCCTCGGCCATCGTCTGCGCCACGGACGACGATCTGGCCAACCTGAACATCGCCCTGGACGCGCGGCGGCTCAACCCCAACATCCGGGTGGTCATCCGCCTGTTCGATGACGACCTGGTGGCCAAGGTGCGGGACACGTTCAAGGCGGAGGCGCTCTCCAGCTCCTCGCTGGCGGCGCCGGCCATGGCGCTGGCGGCGCTGGATCCGCGCATCGTCCACTCGTTCCGGATCGGCGGGCACCTGATGGTGGTGTCCATCTTCGAGGCGCGCACGGGGCTTCCGGGCATCACCATCTCCGAGATGCGCGATCGCTTCGGGGCGCTGGCGCTGGCGCTGCGCCGGGGGCACGAGGAGAAGCTCCACCCGAACGGTGATCAGCGCATCCAGCCGGGGGACCTGCTCACGGTCCAGGCGGAGTATCCGGACTATCGCCGGCTGCGGGCCTTCACGGGCGAGTCCCAGCCGCCCATCTGGTCGGACAACGAGTACGCCCTGCCGTCCGGGCCGCCGCGTATGACGGGGACCGACTGAGCGCGTAGCGAGCGGGGCTGGCGGGGCTCGGACGGTTGTCGGCTGTCGGTGCGAGCGCGTAAGAAGGGCGGTCGTTTCAGGAGACCGCACCATGCTTCGCATTGCTCCCTTTGTGTTGCTCGCGCTCGTCGCGGGCTGTGCCTCCGTCCAGCGTCCGGCTCGAGCGCAGGTGACGCTGACCACCGCCGGGGATCCGCGGGTGGGCACGTACGTGTCCTCTCCGTGGTCGTTCAGCACCTCTTCGTACTGGATCGAAGGGCCCGAGGGGCTCATCCTCATCGACGCGCAGTTCCTGCCCTCGGAGGCCGAGGAGTTCGTGAGCTGGGCCGAGCAGGTGACGGGGAAGAAGGCGGTGATGGCCATCGTGCTGCACCCCAACCCGGACAAGTTCAACGGCACGAACATGCTGCGGAAGCGCGGCATCCAGGTGGTGACGAGCGAGCAGGTGCGCACGCACATCCCGCACGTCCACAAGATCCGGACGGAGTCGTTCTTCGATCGCTACAAGCCGGACTACCCCACGGAGCTGCCGCTGCCGGACAGCTTCGGGTCGGCCACGACGGAGCTGAGCGCGGGAGGCGTGACGGTGAAGGCCCACGTGATGGGCCCGGGCTGCAGCGAGGGCCACGTGGTGGTCGAGTTCGAGGGGCACCTGTTCCCGGGAGACCTGGTGGCGAACGACTCGCACAGCTGGCTGGAGATCGGGAAGCCGGATGAGTGGCTCAGGCGCGTGGACGAGATGAAGGCGCTGAAGCCGAAGTACGTGCACCCGGGCCGTGGGCCCTCGGGGGGCGCGGGGCTGCTGGACATGGAGCGCGCGTACCTGGAGCGCGTCATCGCCGAGGTGGCGGCGGAGAAGCCGCAGGGCGCTCCGAACAAGGAGGCCCTGGAGCGCATCCGCTCGAGGATCCTGGCGGCCTACCCTGGGATGCGGTTCGAGGTGTTCCTGGGCATCGGGCTGCCGGCCGAGTGGGAGCGACAGGCTCGGGCCGCCAGCTCGGCGCAGTAGGTCTCAGTCCTCGAGAGAAGAGGACCCCCGGTGGGTCGACACTTGTACCGAACTGGTATGACAGGCAGACCAGTTCGTACAGCTCGCGCCGGCCAGGGGCTCCTTCACGATGTGGGGTGAGCGCAAGAACCGGGTTGTCCGGGGGCGGCGCTGGCTTTACGGATGAGGCATCCTCCTCGGAGCCTTCGAGCCATGGCCACCAGCGACTACGCCCGGATCGAGCGCGCGATCCACTTCCTCGACACACGTGGACAGCAGCAGCCCGCCCTCGCCGAGGTCGCCGCCCACGTGGGGCTGAGTCCCTTCCACTTCCAGCGCCTGTTCACGCGCTGGGCCGGCATCAGCCCCAAGCGCTTCCTCCAGTTCCAGACGATGGCGCACGCCCGGCAGCTCCTCGCCGAGCGCCGCAGCCTGCTCGACGCGACCTATGACGCGGGGCTGTCCAGCGGCGGGCGCCTCCATGACCTCTTCGTCACCTTGACGGCGATGACGCCGGGCGAGTTCAAGCAGGGCGGGGCGGGCCTGACGCTCCGGTACGGGGTGCATGCCTCCCCCTTAGGGGACTACCTGCTCGCCGTCTGTGAGCGCGGCATCTGCGCGCTGAGGTTCCTCACGGGAACCTCTCCGGACGAGATCGTGGCGGAGCTTCGGGCCGAGTGGCCGCGCGCCACGCTGGTGCAGACTGCCGAGGCCACGCGTCCTTACGCCGAGCGCATCTTCCCCGAGCGGAAGCCGAGCAAGCTCCAGCCGCTCAGCCTCCTGGTGAAGGGGACGAACTTCCAGCTCAAGGTCTGGGAGGCGCTTCTGCGCATCCCCACGGGAGCGGTGGCCACCTACGAGGACATCGCCCAGGCGGTCGAGTCACCGCGAGCCGTCCGGGCGGTAGGCTCCGCGGTGGGCGGCAACCCCATCGCGCTCCTCATCCCGTGTCACCGCGTCATCCGGAAGACGGGGGCGTTCGGCGAGTACCGGTGGGGCCTGACGCGCAAGCGGGCGATGCTCGCCTGGGAGTCCGCCCGGCACTCTTCGGACGAAGCCGCCTGAGGCGTCTGGGGGAGGCTGCCCAAGGTGTAGCGGCGCTCAAGCTTCGATCTCGAACACGAGCGAGACGCGCTCGCCAGGAGCCACGGGGAGCAGTCCCTCTCCGGTGGCCAGCGCTCCGGCGGAGGCTGTCCAGGGCTCCACGCAGACGAAGTCGCGCCCCGGCAGCGTCCAGACGACGAGCCGCTGGAACTCGGGGCCCCACGACAGGTGCAGCGGCCGACGCCCCGGCCCGCGCTGGAGCACGGTGCCCGCCGTCGAGTGGTCGAGCAGGTGCAGATCCACCTCTTCGCCCGTGAGGTCCAGCCCGGTGAAGGGGACGACCTTGCCCTGCCGGTTGTCCCAGGCGCGCGTGGCGTCCGTGCGCACGGTGGCCGCGGCCTTGTCCGCCTGGGTGACGGAGAAGTACGGGTGGAAGCCCAGGTGCAACGGCAGGGGCCGCGTGTCCCGGTTCTCCACGTCGAAGTCGAGCGCGAGCTGCCCGCCGTCCAGCGCGAATGTGAGCTGCGCGTCGAAGCGCCAGGGGAACTGGCGCAGCGTCTCCTCGGAGGAGCCGAGCCCGAGCACGAGCAGGTCCTCCTCCGCCTGCCGCACCGTCCACGGCAGCTTCCGGGCGAAGCCGTGCTGCGCCATGGCGTACGACTGCTTGCCCACCGGGTACGTGTCGCCCGGGAGCTTCCCGGCCGTGGGGAAGAGGACCGGAATCCCTCCGCGCACGTTCTTGGAGAGGTCCACCACGCTGCTCTCGTCCAGGTAGAGCAGCTCATCCCCCTGCACGCTCATGCGCGTGACGAGAGCGCCGCGGCTGGGGATGATCTCCACGCGGGAGTCCCCATCCACCAGCGCATATGTCTCCAGTCCTCCGAGCCCCTGGAACGACGGCATGGCGCGCTCAGCCCTGCATGAAGGGGTAGGGCACTCGCGTGGGCGGAGCGAAGTTCTCCTTGATGGTGCGCGGGCTCGTCCAACGCACCAGGTTGAGCATGGAGCCCGCCTTGTCGTTGGTGCCCGACGCTCGCGAGCCGCCGAACGGCTGCTGCCCCACCACCGCCCCCGTGGGCTTGTCGTTGATGTAGAAGTTGCCCGCCGCGTGGCGCAGCTCGCTCATCACCGTGGAGATGGCCTTCCGGTCCCTCGCGAACACGGCCCCGGTGAGCGCGTAGCTGGCCGACTGATCGCACTCGCGCAGCGTCTCCTCGAAGCGCGCGTCCGGGTACACGTGGACGCCCACCAGCGGCGCGAAGATCTCCTCCTGCATGATGCGGTGGCGCGGGTTGGTCAGCTGCACCAGCGTGGGCTTCACGAACCAGCCCTCGCTCCGGTCCGCGTCTCCGCCCGCGACGATGCTGGCCTCGGCGCCGCTCTGCTTCGCCAGCTCGATGTACGAGGACACCTTCTTGAACGACCTCTCGTCGATGACGGCGCCCATGAAGTTGCGGAAGTCCGTCACGTCGCCCATTCGCAGCTCGGAGATGAACTCCTGCAGGCGCGCCTTGAGCCGGGGCCACAGGGACTCGGGGATGTAGACGCGCGAGGCCGCCGAGCACTTCTGTCCCTGGTACTCGTAGCCGCCGCGCACGATGGCCGTGGCCAGCGCGTCCAGGTCATCCACCGCCGAGGCGTGGGCGAAGATGAAGTCCTTGCCGCCCGTCTCTCCCACCAGCCGCGGGTACTGCTTGTAGCGCTGGATGTTCTCTCCCACCGTGCGCCACATGCTCTGGAACGTCGGCGTGGAGCCCGTGAAGTGCACCCCGCCCAGGTGCGGGCTCGTCAGCGCCGCCTTGCCCAGCGTGGGCCCGTCCCCCGGCAGGAAGTTGATGACGCCGTCCGGCAGCCCCGCCTCGCGCAGCAGCTCCATCACGTACCAGGAGCTCAGGGCCGAGGTGGGCGCCGGCTTGAACAGCACCACGTTGCCCAGGATGGCCGGCGCGGTGCACAGGTTGAGCGAGATGGACGTGAAGTTGAACGGCGCCACCGCGAACACGAAGCCGTCCAGCGGCCGGTAGTCCAGCAGGTTCCACGTCTGCGGCGGGCTCAGCGGCTGCTCGGCCAGGAGCCGCTCGGCGAAGTGGACGTTGAAGCGCAGGAAGTCGATGGCCTCGCACGCCGCGTCGATCTCCGCCTGGTGCGCCGTCTTCGACTGGCCCAGCATGGTGGAGGCGTTCAGCAGCGGGCGGTAGCGCGTGGCCAGCAGCTCCGCGGCGCGCAGGAAGATGGCGGCGCGCTCGTGGAACGGCATCCGGCTCCACTCCTCCTTCACCGAGAGCGCGTTCTGGATGGCCTGCTCCACGTGCCCGGCGTCCGCCTCGTGCACCGTGGCCAGCACGTGCGAGTGCTTGTGCGGCATCCGCACCTCGTCCGTCTTCCCCGTGCGGAGCTGCTTGCCGCCGATGATGACGGGGATGTCGATGCGCTCGGAGGCCATGCGCTGGAGCGCGGCCTGCAGCGCGGCGCGCTCCGGAGAGCCGGCGGTGTAGGGGAGGACGGGCTCGTTCTGGGGCGGGGGAACACGGGCAATGGCGTTGATCACGCGGAACCTCGGGTTCGAGAGGCGAAAGGGGCGCGGAGCATAGCCCTTTGTCCCCGAGGTGGGAGCGGAAAGCCCGGCGGGTTTTCCCTGCGTGACAGACCGCGATGACCGGGCGCGTCAGCCCTGCTGGGCGAGCTCGAGCCCGGGCGCTTCCACCCGAGGCCCCCGGCTCAGCAGGGCGTGCAGCTGGGCGATGAGCTCCGGAGGCTTCACCGGCTTCTGCAGATAGACGTCCGGCTGGCTCACGGCGGGCTCCTCGAGCCGGGGCGGGTAGCCGCTGAGGAAGGCGACCCTCAGGTGCTGGAGCCTCGGTTCCAGCCGCACCCGGCGGCACAGCTCGTAGCCATCCATCCCGTCCATGCTCACGTCCGACAGGAGCACGTCCGGAGGGCTCGCCAGCATCTGCTCCAGCCCGGCCTCTCCACTCGGCGCCACGGAGCAGTCGAAATCTTCCGCCAGCAACAGACGCAGGGTCTCCCGCATCGTTCGGGTGTTTTCCACGATGAGCACATGAGGCTTCACGATGATGACGCTCCCGGAGGACCTCGGCGCAGGCTCGGGACCGTGAGCGCCGGAGAGGTGTGCTTGGGGTGACGAAAGCACTCCAGGCAGAGGAAGGAAAGAAACGGGTCCACTGGGACCCAGGCGAGGTTCTTCAGAGGATGCCTGCTCGGGTGACGGAGGGACGAGGACACTACCCGAAGGGGAACGCGGAGGCGGGGACGGAGCGTCAGCCCTGCCGGAGCGAGGCGTCCGGTGGCCCCGTCCGATGTAGGTCCAGGAGAGACGCCATGTGCAGGTACGCCATGTACGGCCCCTACAAGGAGCACTACGCCTGCTTCCAGTGCCGCAAGAGCTTCAAGTGGCCGCTGGATGCACGCCAGAAGCCTTCGAGGGAGCAGCAGCCGGAAGAGGTGAAGTGCCCTCAGTGCCGCGAGCCGATGGCGGACATGGGGCTCGACTTCCGGCCGCCGAGGCAGCGGGACACGCGCCAGTGGGAGAAGGTGCAGCAGCTGTTCGTGCGCGGGTACACGTACCACTCGTGCGGCTGCGGCGGGCCCGGCTACCGGCCGCGGACGCTGCGGGAGATTCCCGAGTTCCTCGCCAGCCTGGGGCCCTGCTCCGCGGGAGATGCCCTGCTGCGACGCATCAGCGCACGCGAGCAGGGGGGCGCGCGATGGAAGCGGGAGACGAGCCGCTCGGAGAACCAGCGCAGGGTCTCCGACCACTGGCCCCGCCGCTCGGTGCTCACGAAGGTGCGTGCGAGGTAGGGCGGCCCGGGAGGCCGCCGTGGACTCCCGGTCCACCGTGAGGCGCCCTCACTCCTCGGGCGGTGGGTTCACCAGCCCTCGGCGAGAGACCTCGGAGTCTGCCTCCTCGTCACCCCGCGCCTCGCGCTCGGGCACCTGCTCCTCCTGCCACTCCTCGCCGCGCTCGACGCGCTCTTCCCACTCCGTCTGCGCGATGGTGCCGAGGCTGGCGTCGGCATCCCTGGCCGCGAGCTCGCGGGCCCGTGCGGCCGAGTCCCGATCCATGGCATCCGAGACCTCGCCGCGGTTGCGCGGCTGGAAGTTCTCTCCCGGCTGCATGCTTGCCTGCCGATCGTCCGCGATGTCCCTGGGCGTGTCCTTCGGGTTCTTGCCAGCCATGGCGTCGTCTCCGTGGTGTGGTCGAGCGGGGATCCGCTTGGCTCAAGTTCGGCACGGGGGAGGCTCGGACAACCTCCCTCGCGCACGAGGGACTGCTCGCCCGCCCGTGCGAGGGACGGGCTTCTGCCGGAGGTGAAGCCGTGTGCTCAGCGTGAGGAACGCTTCTTCTTCCTCTTCTTGCCGCGCGGCGGCTCGTCGGAGACCGGCTGCACCTCGGCGGGGACCTGCTGGGGGGACCCGGCAGCTTCGCTGGAGGGCGGGGCTCGCAAGGCACGCAGCTCCTGGCCCGTCTCCTTGATCACCCAGCTCAGCCACACCAGGTTGGGCACGCCCCACATCAGGAGCGCCAACAGCTTCAGCAGGCCCCCGTCCTCATGGGGGGTCAAGCCCAGGAAGGGGAACACGATGGAGCCCGTTCCCCAGCGCTGGCTGTAGCCCCATGTCAAAGGAGCACCGAGCGTCGTGGACCACATCAACAGCCACAGCACCACGCCCCTGCCACCGATGCGCCGGCTGTCATAGGCGGCCTGGACGACGGAGGCGCTCACCAGCAGGGCGATGATCAGGACCCACTCCCACTCCAACAAGGTCAAGAGGAAGGCAATGGGGACGGCTCCGTTGAGGAGCCCCAGCGAGTTCCAGGGGTCGAGCGGTGGCGGCACGCGCTGAGGAACCGCGCGGGCCGGGGGAGCGGCCGGCGGAGCTTCCACCCGAGGAGGCTCGGGTTGCTCGGCGGCCTTGGGACTGCTGGGCTCGGGGACGCGCGGCGGGCCCTCCGAGGAGGGGGGCGCCACCTCAGGCTGGGACAGCGTGAGGGGTTGCACCTGCGGCAATCCATCGCGCTCAGCCACCGTCAGCCAGCCGCGCGCGGTGGTATGGAGCGCCCGTACCGCCTCGCGCACCTGGTTCATGGACAGGCGGTCGCCCGCGCGAAGGGCTTGAATGAGCCGCCGCGACTCCACCCGAAGCGGGTCATGCGCCTGCGCCGCGCGCGAGGCCTCCTCGAGGAAGGCCTGAGAGGCCTGCACCCGGCCAGGAGGCTCCTTCGGGTCCACGTAGCAGGCCAGCAGCTCCGAAGACATGGAGGCGGAACTCCACCGGAGCGGGCGCAGCTTGGGGCGAGGCTGGAGCGTGGGGCCGTTGGGGGAGAGGAGGACCAGGCCAGGTGGCAGCAGGGGCCTGGCGAGGGGCAGTTCCACCAGCCAATCGGCTCCCGTGTCGTGCAGCAGGAAGTCGGTGTCCGGAAGTTCGCCCCTGGCCACCTGGGCTTTTCCAGGCTGGGGAGCCAGCTCGAGACGCAGGCTCAGCTCCTTCCAGGTGCTCTGGCGCAGCTGCCGCCGCACCTTGCGCTGGTACAGCAGCAGCGAGGCCCCTCCGGCCACCAGCACGATGACAGCCAGGAATCCCAGCGTGAGCACCAGCCCCGAGTCCATGCGGCCGAGCATATGGCAGTCCAGGTCTGACACGCTCAACGCCTGCTGCCGCGCTGCCTCGGCCGTCAGCCCCGTCGCGACAGAATGGCGCCGATGTCTCCGACCAGGGAGATGAGGGCTGGCGGTACACCCTCCACCCGGATCCTGGACGTCTCCTCCATGCAGAACTCGTACATCTCGCGGCGGACCTGCTCGTTCAGCACCAGCGCTCGGGCCTCCTGGGGCCGCCCTGCCTCGAGCGCTCTCAGCACCTGCTCCCTGGAACCTCCCATCCGTTTGAACAGGAGCTCGGGAAAGCGGTTCAGCCCGGCCTTGAGGTCTCCGAAGGGCTCGTGATGCTCATCGAAGTAGTCGTCGAAGTCGTCGAGCACCTGCCGTATCACCCCCAGCGCTTCGGCGGCCTGGCTGACCACCGGATCAGGCTGGCGACCTCCCAGCAGCTGCCCGCACTCCACTCCCGCCTTCACGTGCAGCCCCGTGATGGCGTGGATCATCCTCAGGTACTGCTCGAGCATGAGGGGCTGGAAGTCCGTCAGCTTCTTGAGCTCGAGCTCGAGGATCGCGCCCCCGTACGCTCCCTGCACGAACGAGTTCAGCACCTGGTAGATGCGGACCTGGCAGTCCACCGGCGTTCCGGCCAGGGTCATCGCTTCGGTGAAGGCGTCGAGCGCCTGCGTGCTCATCACCACCGCGTGCAGGACCGCCGGCATGACGCCCACCTGGCGATGCAGGCACAGCCTGCCCGCGCGATACATCGAGTCGTCGAGGGCGTCGTCCACGGTCAGGATGGATGCGTCCAGGAGCGACGCCCCGCGGAGCACCGCCTCGAGCGACGCTGGAATCACCCGGCCGGTGGCGTGCTCGAAGCCGATGCGCACGTAGTTCGGCAGGGACTTCTCGGAGGGGTGAAGCTCTCGCACCGATTCCTCTTCTGGCCTATGCCGCCGTGCGCCTCTCCGTGGCGGCCGAGACGATGATGTCGAGCGCCTCGGCAACACGGTCCTGATGCGTCCGGTGCCCCAGGATGCAGACCCGGATGATCTGCCGCCCTCCGGCGACGGCGCTCATCAGGAACACCCGGCCGCTCGAGTTGATGCGCTGGAGCAGCTCGACGGTCGCCTGGTCCGCCTCGGCCACCGCGGCCGGGCTCGCGTCACGCGGCCGGACCCGGAAGGCGACGGTGCTCAGCTCCGGAGCCCACGGCAGCTCCAGCGTCGGGACCGCCGCGAGCCTCCGATGGGCCTGCTCCGCCAGGTCGAGCTTCTCGTCGAGCTCCGCGCGAAACGCGGCCACTCCATGCAGATGCAGCGGGAGCCAGACCCGCAGGCCGCGAACCTCGCGGGTGAGCTCCGGGCTCAGGTCCGAGTAGTTCGGCAGGCTCTCGGTGGACTGGGCGTCCTGCATGTAGGAGCCACGCTCCGCGTGCGCGGCGGCCAGCAGCGCGGGCTCGCGGACGACGAGGGCCCCGGTGCCGAAGGGAAGGAACAGGCTCTTGTGCGGATCCAGCGCGATGGAGTCCGCCTGCTCGAGGCCCGCCAGCCGCTGCCGCCCCCGAGAGGTCAGCCGGAAGAAGCCGCCGTAGGCCGCGTCCACATGGAGCCAGAGGCCCTCCTGCCTCGCCAGCGCCGCCATCTCCGAGAGCGGATCGATGGCCCCGGTGACGGTGGTCCCCGCCGTGGCGGCGAGCAGGAAGGGGCGGCGCCCCGCCTTCCGATCCTCGCGGATCAACGCGGACGCGGCGCAGAGGTCCATCCGCAGCTCGTCCGTGCATGGCACCACGCGGACGTTGCCGCGCTTGATGCCCGCCAGCCATGCGGCCTTGGCCACGGAGTGGTGCGTGTACTCGGTGACGTAGATCGTCCCTTGCGCGATGTCCTCGCCGAGGCGGCTCTCCCGGGCGGTGACGACCGCGGAGAGGGTGGCCAGCGAGCCCCCCGTGGTGAGGAACCCGGAGCTGCCGGCCGGCATGCCGCAGACCTCCTGGGCAATCCAGCGCAGGACGCTCTCCTCGAGCGCGGCGAGCGCCGGAGCGCCGAAGGCAAAGCTGCCATAGCGGTTGATCGCCCGGGCATAGAACTCGGCCAGCGCCGAGACGTAGAGGCCTCCGCCCGGCACTCCCGCCATGAACCCAGGGCCCGCCGTCTCGAAGGCGCAGTCCCGGGCCTGGTCCACCCGGCCCAGCAGCTCCGTCAGGTCACCTGCCTGCTCGGGGGGCGGACGGAAGAGGGCGGCGATCAGCTCCGCGGCGGCGGCCGGGTCGACCGGGTTGTCCGCCCGCCGCTCCGGCAGGGCTTCCATGAAGCGTGCGATACGGTCGACGACCTGCCTTCCCATCTCGAGCACGCTCGAGGGGGACGGCTCCAGGGCAGGGCTTTGCGCGGTGTGCTTCGAAGACGATCCCACTGGGGGCATCGAACGAACCTTGAGGGGGCAGGAGCGTGCGCGTTCGGAAGGCCGCGATTCTGATGAATCCCGCAACCTGGGTCCATAGGGGGGCCCTCGGCCCTCTCGTGCGGGCTCAGTGCCGGTCCTTTTGCAGGCGTCGTGCCACCGGACTTCGACTTCCCGCGCCAGGCCCGGGCTGTCCAGGCCTGGCTCGTGCCGGGGTGTGGCTGCTGCTCAGCCCGGCAGGGGAGCGGTACGGCTCAGTACATCGTCGCGGTGTAGCGCAGGCTGACCTTCAGGTTCTTGTACTCGGCGGTGTTCGAGCTGTACCCCTTGGGGGACCAGTCCTTGAAGTAGGTGCTGAAGGAGTGCGTGACGCTGGGGTACACCTCCTTGCTGCTCTCCCAGACCTTCGCGCGCACCACCAGGCTGTTGGCGTCCTTCTGGAGCTTGGTGACCACCCGCGTCTGGCCCAGGCCGATGCTCTCGTTGTCACCGCGCTTCACGTTGCGCCCGCTGGCCACGAGCACCTCGTCCACGTAGACGTCGTAGTTCATCTCCCCCTTGCCGAACGTCTCGCCGTTGGCGTGGATGTACAGCTCGTGCAGGGCCACGGAGATGGTGCTCGTCTTCCCGACGCAGGAGGGCACCGTGTAGCTCGTCGTCGAGGCCACCACGAGCGGCTGGTAGTTGGCCACGTAGCGCACCGTATAGGACAGCGGCACGCCCGGAGCGCTCGGCGAGAAGTTCGCCCCGGACTGGAAGTAGTTCTGCAGGGAGACGACCTTGTCCAGCCCGGTGCCGATCACCTCCACCGCGCTGCTGGCGGAGCCACCCAGGGCCAGCAGCGTCATCTTCGTCTCGCGCAGCACCCGCTGCTGCTCGGCGTCCAGCGTGATGGAGCCGCCCGCCCGGCCCTTGGTGAAGACCGCGTCCAGCGTGGCGCTCACCTTGGAGCTGTCCTCGGAGGACTCGAACTTCACCAGCAGCCGGCGCCCGTACGTCACGGAGCTGACATAGCCGGCCGGGTTGCCGCTGAAGATGAACGGGCGCAGGTCCGCCACCGTGGTGGAGGGCGTGAAGAAGGCCGAGGGGTCCGTCGGCGCCCCGAAGGACACGGTGTAATAGGCCTGGGTGAAGTCCACCAGGAAGGTCGTCTTGCTCTGCGTCCACGACTGGCCGAAGGTGGTGTTGAGGGTGGCGCCGGCGAACTGCGCCGCGATGCCCGCCTTCACCGAGCCCTCGTTGAGCGAGTGCGCCTGGTGCATCGTGTAGGCCACCTTGGCCGCGAAGTTGACGCTCTCGGAGGTCAGGATGCTGTGGATGGCGTCCTGGGCGCTCGCCAGGCTCGGGGACTGCAGGGTGCGGCTGTAGATGTACTCGGTCGGCGTCGAGCCGTCGATGCGGGCGTTGGTCAGGGTGATGGTCCCCGGCGCACGCGCCCCGCCGATGGGCGACAGCAGCCCGAGCGCCAGCGACTGGCCCTGCACGATGGAGCCCGGCCAGAGCACATCCGCGTTCGGATCAAAGGAGACGAGCTTGTCGAAGTGGTTCGTCTCGGAGACCTCGGTGTACGTGCAGAGGTTGATCGTCGAGTCCCGCACCTCCTCCTGGGTGGTGCTGCTCTCGCTGTGGCGGGTGCCCGGCAGGATGAGCGGCGAGATGCCCGTGAGGTAGTCGAAGACGGGCTGATTCTGGATGTCCTGCTCTCGGACGGAGAGCTCGGGGCCCGAGGCCTCCTGCACCGCGGGCGGGCGCGTCTCTTCGGTACCGGGCTCGCCACAGGCCTGGAGGCCCAGGACGGACAGCCCCATCAGCATCAACGAATGACGAACATTTCGCATGTCTCGATGTGTCCAGGTGGAGGGTGGAACGCAGACGCGCCGCCGCTGCCAGCGGCCTCGCGGGGGCTGTCCGTATACCCTGTCACATCGAGAAATTCACGCCAAAGTAGGAGAACGTGACTGGCCGGTCTACTGGGGGATTCCCCCATGTCGTGTCTGGTGAGAGGTGTCACCAGGAGTGACAACAGTTGTCACCAGGGGGGAGCGTCGTGGAGCGGTCAAATCATTGAAATCTGGTTTGTCCGAGAGGCGCCTGGTCTGGCACGCGCGATGCTCCGGGGGCCGCCGACCTTCCTTCCTCCAAGGAGAACCCGATGTCTCGAATGAGCATGCCGCGCTGTGTGTCATTGTTGGCTGTGATTGGACTGGGCGGATGTGCCGGCGACGAGTGGGAGGCTCAAGAGCCCCTCTCCCAGCTGGAGAGCGCCGCCATCGTGTCCAGCCTCTCCGAGGGCGACTACGTCATCCGCTCCGCCAGGACGGGCAAGTGTGTCGACGTCGCCTCCTCCAGCACCGCCGATGGCGCCAAGGTCCAGCAGTGGGACTGCAATGGCACCAATGCCCAGAGGTTCCACATCTCCCCCACCTCCGATGGCTTCTGGAAGATCATCAACGTCAACAGTGGCAAGGCGCTGGACATCAAGGGCGTGAGCACCGCCCAGAACGCCGAGCTCCACCAGTGGTCGTACGTGGGCGGCGGCAACCAGCAGTTCCAGTTCATCGCCCGCGGTAACAACCAGTTCAGCTTCCACCCGCGCCACACGGGCATGGCCATCGATCTGTACTGGGGGTCGGCCGACAACGGCACCATCTACGTGCAGTACCCGTACGGGGGCGGCGACCACCAGCGCTTCACCCTGGACAAGGTGGGCGGCACCACGCCGCCTCCCGCCACGGGGCTGGCCAGCATCCTGAGCGAGGCCACCTTCAACGCCATGTTCCCCGGCCGCAACGGCTTCTATAGCTACTCGGCGCTGCTGGCCGCGGCCAGCACCTTCCCCGCCTTCGCCACCACGGGCGACACCGACACTCGCAAGCGAGAGGTCGCCGCCTTCCTGGCCAACGTGGGGCACGAGACCGGCGGGCTCGTGCACATCGAGGAGATCAACAAGAGCGTCATGTGCGACACGAGCTGGGGGCCCCCGGGCTGCGGCTGCGCGCCGGGCAAGTGGTACTACGGCCGTGGCCCCATCCAGCTGTCGTGGAACGGCAACTACTGCGCCGCGGGCAACGCGCTGGGCGTCAACCTCAAGGACGACCCGGACCTCGTGGCGCGCGATGCGGCCATCGCCTGGCGCACGGGCCTGTGGTTCTGGATGACCCAGACGGGCGCGGGCTCCATGACGGCGCACGACGCCATGGTGAACAACCGGGGCTTTGGAGAGACCATCCGCACCATCAACGGCGCGATGGAGTGCGGCGGCAGGAACCCCGGCCAGGTCCAGAGCCGCGTGAACAACTACCTCAACTTCACGGGCCGGCTCGGCGTGAGCGCCGGCGGCAACACCGGCTGCTAGAGAGCGCTCCCGTGAGCCCCTGTCGTCCTGCCCGTCACCCTCCCGGGCCATCCGCTCGCCGCCGCGGCGCTCCTGCCGGGTGAAGTGGCAGCCCTTGGCGGGTGGTTCTGGCCCAACTGGTATGACAAGTGGACCAGTTGGTCCGGACCGCGACCGACGGGGGCCTCCCTCCCGGGGCCTTCTTCGCAGCCGCCCTGTCTCAGGCGCCACGGTTGCCGCATCCCTCTGGTGTCCGGGAACCGATTCCTATACTTCCCGGCTGCATAGCGAGGAGCGTGTCGCGATGGGGTTCTGGGACAAGCTGCTGGGCCGGGGCAATGCCCGCGAGGGGCGGCAGGAGTCGGAGAGGGGGACCGCGGAAGCTCGCGTGTCCGAGCTGCTCGAGGAGGGGGTTCAACTGGCGTCGCAAGCGAGCTTCGAGGCCGCGGCGGAGCGCTTCAACGCGGCGCTCGTGCTCGTGCCGAACCATTCGCTGGTGCTGCTCAATCTCGCGAGCACCTATCAGGACCGTGGCAGCCGGGAGCAGCGGGGCGCCAACCGGCCGGAGGTGCTCGCGCAATATGGTCGCGCGGCCGTCGACCTCTTCGAGAGGGCGCTCGCGGGGGCGCCGCCGCTGTCGGCCCAGGCTCGAACGCAGGTGCTCATGCGGCTGGGGCGGCTGCTCCGCATCCTGGGCGAGTACGAGAAGTCACGCGAGGCGCTCCTTCGCGTGGTGCGCGATGCCGAGGCCGGCGAGCAGGCCAAGGACGCGGCGCGCGACGAGCTGGTCGCCACGCATGCGCGGCTGCTCGGCCTTCCCCAGCGCCAGCACTCGGAGAGTGAGGCGCGGCGCTTCAACGCGCTCTGGGAGGAGGCCACCTCGCCCATCCAGGACCTGCTGGGAGGGAGAGCAGGCACCATGGGCCCGCTCTCCGAGGAGAATGCGCGCCGGCTGGAGAGGGCGCGCCCGCTCCTCCAGCAGGCGCTGGAGCTGGTCCCGGACAACTGGGCCGCGGCGTGGGTGCTGGGCGTGGTGGAGCGACGCCTGGGTAACCACCCACGAGGGTTGGAGTGTCTCACCCGGGCCTTCGAGCTCAACCCCTACAACCCGAATGTGGGCCGGGAGGCGTCCATCTGCGCCGGACTCGCCGGGCGCATGGATGAGGCGGTGCGCTTCAGCGAGGCCGCCAGCGCGGTGGACCCTGACGACATGGGGCTGCTGGCCAACCTCGCGCTCAACCTGCTGTTGGCCGGGCGCGTCGCGGAGGCCCTGCCCCGGGCGCGGATGGCCGTGGCTCGCGCACCCAACGATCCCATCTCTCGAGCGGTGCTCTCGCTGATCGAACAGGTCTCCTCGGGAGGCATGTCCCTGGAGGAGGCGAGGCAGAGCGTGCTCTCGAGTGGGTAGGGGATGGACTCGCGCCGCGTGCCCCCTGAGGCCCCCGGGCGGGCCTGTACGCGAACATCCCTACCGTAGCAACCCGGTGCCCTCTCCTCGAGCGGGCACTCTCGGGCGGGCCTTCGCCTCGCTTCCCGGGAGCTCCGCCAGGTCTCACGAGCGCCTCAGCGCCCCTCCCTGGTCAGCCTCTCGAGCCGCTGAATGGAAGTGCCGGATCGCCCGGCCCGAGCGCCATCGTGCTTGGAGCCGCCTGCACAGCTGACTGGGTGACAGCCGAGCGGCGAAGGCGAAGCGATCATCCACCAATCAACGGAAGCCCTGGCCCGCGGTTACCTCGACTCCGGGATTGCTGGCGTTGGGGTACCGTCCCCGCGCGTCGGTACCGCCCATTCCCGTTCTGGTACGCAAGCTTCATGACGCAGCGAACTCAGGCTGACAGCAGCCACGGCTCCGGCGGCTTTGCGCTCCGCGGCCAGATGGGCGCGCTCCTTCGCGCCAAGGACTGGTCGAAGACGCAGCTGGGCCCCATCGAGTCCTGGCCCCGCACCCTGCTGGGCTACGTCTCCATGGTCCTCGAGATGCCCACGCCCGCCATCATCTTCTGGGGCCCGGACCAGACGCAGCTCTACAACGAGGGCTATGCGGTCATCATGGGGCCGCGCCACCCCCGCTACCTCGCCGAGTCCTATCGGGAGTGCTGGCCCGACACCTATCCCGTCATCTACCCCTGGATGCGCAAGGTGCTGGAGCGCGGTGAGGTCATCCAGGTGGAGAAGGAGCTCTTCACGCTCACCCGCTACGGCTTCACGGAGGAGGCCTACTTCACGTTCACCTTCAGCCCGCTGCGGGACGACAGCGGCGCCATCGCGGGAATCCTCCAGCCCGTCGTGGAGGTGACCCAGACGGTCCTCAGCGAGCGCCGCGCCGAGACGCTCCGTGCGGTCGCCTTGGGCTCGACCGGCTCGGATGCGACGAAGGAGGCCTTCGGCGCCTTGTCCTCCAACCCGAAGGACATCCCCTTCGCCCTGTTCTTCCGCCGCCCCGAGGGAGCAGCGGAGCTGGAGCTCGCGGAGAGTGTGGGCCTCGAGGCCACCGCCGTGAGCCTGCCGGGATTCTTGGCGGTGGCCCGCCGGGTCCTCCAGTCCGCCACGCCCGAGAAGCTGGAGGATGCTCGGGAGCTGCTGGGCCCCGGGAGGATTGGACCGTGGGACGAGCCGACCCGAGCCGCCTTCGTCCTCCCGGTGAGGCGCTCGCCGGCGGAGGCGCCCCAGGGCGTCGTCGTCCTGGGCATCAGCTCCCGACTGGCCTTCGACGACAGGTACCGCGAGTTCTTCGAGGCCGTCTCATGGGAGCTCGCCGCCGGTCTGGCCGCGGAGCGGGCGAAGAAGGCCGAGCGGGAGTCGCAGGCGCGCGAGCAGGCCGCGCGCGCCGAGCTGGAGATTGAACGGCAGCGGCTGCACACCGTCTTCATGCAGGCCCCCGTGGCCATCACCATCCTGCGCGGCCCGGAGCACGTCATCGAGCTGGCCAACCCCCGCATGTGCGTCCTCTGGGGGCGCACCCTGGAACAGGTGCTGGGCAAGCGCCACTTCGAGGCCCTTCCCGAGACGGCGGGACAGGGGGTCGAGACGCTCTTGCGCGGGGTGCTCGCCACCGGCACGCCGTACGTTGGCACCGAGCTGTCGGTGAGGCTGGCGCGGCTCGAAGGCGGCGCCCTGGACGACGCGTACTTCAACGTCGTCTACGCGCCGATGCAAAGCGCCACCGGGCAGATCGAGGGCATCCTGGTGGTCGCCTCGGACGTGACGCAGGAGGTCCAGGCGCGGCGCCGCGCCGAGGGCTTGAAGGCCCAGGCGGAGGAAGGCGTCCGCCTGCGTGACGAGTTCCTCTCGGTGGCGAGCCATGAGCTGAAGACGCCGCTCACGCCGCTGGCGCTGCGGCTCGCCCAGATGAAGCGGGAGGCACAGGGCACGCAGCCTGGTCATCGCCCCCGTGAGCGCCTGGTGCGCCACCTGGAAGTGGCGGAGCGTCAGGTGAAGAAGCTCGCCGAGCTGGTGGGCGACCTGCTCGACGTGTCGCGCCTGAGCACCGGGCGCATGAAGCTCGAGCTGGAGTCGGTGGACCTCTCGGCCCTGGTGCGCGAGGTGGTCGCCCGGTTCGAGCCCGAGGCGGAGCGGGTCGGCTGTCTGCTGGGAGTGCGCACCCACCCCTCCGCCGTCGGCTGGTGGGACCGGCTCCGCCTGGAGCAGGTGGTCACCAACCTGCTGTCCAATGCGCTCAAGTACGGCAGGGGCAAGCCCGTCCAGATCTCCGTGGACCGTGACGGAGAGAGAGCCCGGCTCACGGTCCGCGACGAGGGCATTGGCATCGCTTCGGCGGACCTCCAGCGCATCTTCAACCGCTTCGAGCGGGCCGTGTCGGAGCGCCACTACGGCGGCCTGGGACTGGGGCTGTACGTGACGCGGCAGTTCGTGCAGGCGATGGGCGGCACCGTGGAGGCCGAGAGTGTCCTCGGCCAAGGCGCCACGTTCACCGTCGAGCTGCCAGCGGACCCTGCCGGAGGGGCAGGGCCGCCAGCCGCGTGACGGCCGCTGCTCGACTCAGAGCAGGTACCAGCGAGCCTCCCAGTACAGGAGGAGCTCACCCAGGGCCTTGCGGACCGGAGCGGCGTCTCCTCCCAGCCGCCGAGAGGACTCGACGGCCGCGAACAGCTCATCGAAGTGGGCCTCGATATCCGCACGCTGGGTGACTTCGCGGGTTTCCACGCTCCGGAGCCTGGCCTCGATGTCGCTCACCGTGGCGGCGTCCTGCTCCCGGAGCGGCTCGAGGGCTGCCCGGACCCGAGCCATCAGCTCGCTGGCAGGCACAGGCTGTTCCAGCTCCAGGCTCCACGTGCCCAGGTCCCGCGGTCCGGTGCTCTGCAGCGAGGTAGCCGAGGCGGACACGGAGTGGCTGCCCGAGCTCTCGGGGAGGCGGACGAGGAACCGCCACCCGTGGCTCTCGCCCTTCTCCAGCGAGTCCTCCCAGACGATGCCATGGCCGCCCGGAGCGAGGGTGCCCTGAGCCGAGGCCCACAGCGCGGTGAGCTCGGGAGGCAGTGTCTCCACAGAGTTCAGCCGGGTGGCTCGCAACGGACTGGCCAGCCGCAGCTCGACACCCATCACTCCCAGCGGAGCGGGCTCGGACGGCGGAGGCAGGACGGCGGCCACGGAGCGGCTGAGGGTGAGCGCCGCGTTGGCGGCGGGGAGCGCGCTCGAGAGGTCGACGCCGAAGGTGACCGCTCGGCCCTGGCCGAAGGTAGCCAGCGCCCCCGAGAGCTTCTCGCTGCTCCCGGACCAGGTCGCCACGGGCTGCACGGACGCCTTCAGCGCCTGGAGGAGCGCGCCTCCGCCCGGGCTGCTCAGGTAGGCGGGACCCCGGAGCGCGGAGGAAGGCAGCTGCACCTGGCTCTGCTCCGTCGAGCCCCGGAAGTTGACTCCGAGCACCTCGCGCAGCAGCGGCATGTCCTCCGGCCGCGAGCGGATGACCACGAGACCGGTGTGTCCGGTGAAGACCTGCTCGGTCAGCTCTCGCGACCAGGCCTTGCGCACCTTCACGGCCTCCGTGTCGGAGGGCCTGGGCTCCAGGGATGCCACCGCCTCACCGCACTCGCTGCCCGTGCTCCCCAGGCTGAAGACGATGACCACGTTGGCCACGCCCGCTCGGAGGGACTCGAGGAAGGCGGCCTCGTCCGTCATGACCGTGAGGAGTCGGTCGGAACCGCCCAGCTCGGTCTCGAGCAGCCCCTGCACTCGCTGCACCTCGGAGCTGGTGGGGCTGCAGGTGCCGGCGCGGATGAGCGCCAGCACACGCGCGAAGGACGCGGAGGTGCTCGGAGAGAAGGTCACCTGCTGCTGCTGGAGGGAGAACCGCACGGTCTTCTCCGTGACCCAGCCGGCGAGATCCTCGGCACGAATCGTCAGCGTGTAGCTGCCGTCCGTGGTGAGGCTCGTGCCAGACACGAAGGGAACACCGTTGAGGCGAACCTCCTGGATGCTCAGGTGCGTGTCCTGGAGGTCGATGACCGGCGTGACGGCGCTGGAGTACTGCGCCCCCTCCGAGACGCCGGTGACGGTGATCGTCGGGGCAGTCTGGTCGACGGTGAAGGTCACCTCCCGCTCGGACTGGTTCCCGGCACGGTCCCTGGCCGTGGCCCGCAGGGTATGGGCACCCTCGGCGGTCACCACGGTTCCGGGGCCGAAGGGCTGGCCATCCAGGGTGATGGAGGACTCAAGCAGATCCCGGTCCCGGATGATGACGACCGGGACGACGTGCTGGCGGAAGACTCCTCCCTCCGTCACTCCGCTGATGGAGATCGTGGGCGCGGTCATGTCCACCGTGAACCGCACGGTCTTCACGGTCTGGTTCCCGGCGAGGTCCACGGCCTGGACCACCAGCTCGTGTCGCCCATCCGAGGTGACCGCCGTGCCAGAAGTGAACGGCATGCCATCCAGCATGCTGCTGACCGAGGCCAGGTGGTCGTCCGTGGCCTCCACGACAGGAGTGGGGGCGTTCTTGATCAGGGCGCCATCCGTGACGCCCGTCACGTCGACCTGAGGCGGTGCCGGGTCGACCACGATGGAGGCGCTGAGCTGGCGGGTGTTGCCCTCGGCGTCCACCGCGAAGAAGGAGATGTTGTTGTTGCCCTCCCACAGGCCGGCGTCACCGCTCCAGGTTCCGTCGAAGGCGGTTCCACCCACCCGCGTCAGGTCCCTCCTCCGAGCGCCAGGGACCTTGGCGTAGACGCTGACCACGCCGGACTCTGGATCGATGGCCTGGAGCACCGGGTGGACGGAGCCCGGGAGGAACCGGCCATTCACCAGGTTGATGATCCGCAGGGTGGGCGCCTGGCCATCCAGCAGTCGGAAGGTGGCCGAAGCGAGCTCCTGGACCGAGCCATCGGGCCGCTCCGCGAGCAGGTAGGCCGCATAGCTCTTCAGCGGCAGACCGGTCGTGGAGAAGTCGTACTGGCCGGAGAGGGTGCCACCCACCTCGATCGGCTGGGCCGGCAGCGCGTACGAGTCCAGGGTCTGCTCGGTCTGGGCGTCGATGATGGCCACGCGGAGCACGAGGCTCGGCTCCGGGGCCGTGCCCACGTTGCCCGCTTCGAAGGTGACCGTCAGAGGCTCTCCGGCCCGGATGCCCGGAGGCGAGCCCTGGCCGAGGACCAGGAGGGTCCCCATGACTCGCGGGCGCCCCACGATGGAGAACTGCGTCGAGGCCGTCGCGAGCTGCTGCGTTCCGAGCATGACGACACCGTGAGCCACGTACTGCCCGGGAGGCAGCCCGGCGGAAGCCAGCTCCGAGCTCACCGAGTAGCTGGCCCCCTGGGTCAGCAGCGGCAGCGCGGTGGACTGGCCCTGCACGGAGTTCCCCGCCACATCCGTCACGGTGAGGACGTAGCTGGCGCCGTCCACGAAGCTGTTCCTGGAGTCGTTGCGCACAGTCGCGGTCAGCGCGAGGGGCTCGCCAGGGCCGTAGCTCGAGCGCGATGCAGCGAGCCGCAGGAGCGTGGCACGGTCCGCGTTGATGCTGAACGGCACGCTCATCTCCGTGACAACCTCGGCGCCCTGACGCACCACGGTCTTCACCTGGTACGAGCCCGCCAGCGTCCGACCGACGGCGATGGGGCGCGTGAAGGTCCGGCTCCGGCCCGCGCCCAGCGGCGCGAGGTGCTCGACCTCACCCAGCTGGAACACGGTCTCCCCGTCCAGGGTGACGAGCCGGGTCTCCACATCGAGGGTCCTGGCAGCGCCCGGATTGGCCACGGTGATGGTGGCCAGGCTGTTGCCGTCCACCTCCACCGTCTGCGGCGAAACGGCGAGGGCCACCACGAGCTGGTCATCCGACACCAGCGAGAAGGGGTAGCGCACCCGGTTGTTGTCGCGCACCGGATCCTCCACCCGCTGCTCGGGATCGACGATGACCTCGAGGAGCTGCGGTCCCTGGAGCGTCGGATGCGAGAGCGGAACGACCAGCGTCGTCGCCCCACCCGAAGCAAGAGCCGGCAGGGAGAGCGGCGCCGGAGTGATGGACTGGCCATCCGGAGAGAGCACCGCCACCGAGAGGGTCGTGGCAGGCGCCGAGCCACCGCCCTGGTTGCGGACGGTCACGAACGCGTCGAACGGGTGTCCCACCTGGGGAACCTCGGGGCGGAGCTCCACCTCCGCGACGAGGTCCGGCAGCGTGGCCGCATCCAGCGTGATCTGGATCGGCGCCGAGGGGAGTCCCGTGCGCTGAGCGCCATCCGTGGCGGTCGCGGAGAACACGGTGGTGCCGGGCTCCAGGCGCACGCCGGTGAACTCGAACCGCGCCCCCCACTCCAGCCGGGAGAGGCCCAGACCGTTCGACGTCAGCAGCGTTCCGTCCTGGGTCCAGGACAGCCAGAGGCCGGAGAAGCCGCTGAACCGCTGCTGCCGACCGTCCTCCTGGAGCACGAGGAAGCTGCCGCTGACGAAGGCGAGCCGGCGACCCTCTCGCGAGAAGGCCGGAGTCCGCTCCTGCTCCGCGTCGTGGGTCAGCTGTACGGAGGCCCCCGTCGACACGGAGACGGTGTGCAGGTCCTTCCGCCCGTCGCGAGTGGCGACGAGCGCGATGCGCCCCGCATCGGGAGAGACCGCATAGTCCCGCTCGATGGAATCCGCCTCGAACAGCGGACTGGAAGCACCCGACACCGGGTCCATCCGCAGCAGCCGCATGGACGCGCCGCTGCGAGTGAGGACGAAGAGCGAGCTTCCAACCGGTGCATGGCGAGGCGCCATCAGCGGAGCGCCCGCCGCGCCGGTGAGCGACCGCTGGGCTCCCGTCACGGTGTCCACCACGACCACGGAGGACGACATGTCGAAGAGCGCCACCTCATAGGCCAGCTCGCGAGAGTCCGAGGACCAGGTAGCGGAGGTCTCGTTGCCCTGGGAGGCACTGCCCGCCTTCCGCACCTCACCCGTGTCGAGATCCGCGATGTGGATCTCGCTCCGGTACGTCGTCCTCGAGGACACCTCGATGGCCACGCGCCGACCATCGGGCGAGAAGGTCGCCGCCTGGATGAATGCGAACGACGAGCCACTGAAGGTCCCGAGCAGCTCACCGGTACGCGACTGGACGGCCAGGGCCTGAGTCGCCGTCGGGCTCTGCTGGACGACATACGCCAGCCGCTGACCATCCGCCGAAGCCCAGCCGGAGCCCCGCGGAGGGAGGTTCAGCTCCACGGGGATCGACTCGACGCCGAGGGCGCCAGCAGGGGCCTGGGCCACGGACACGCCGTTGCGGAGCAGGGTGACGTGCGTCCCCAGCTCGGTGAGGCCGGAGATGGCCACGGTCGGGCTGGAGACGGTCACGGGCTTGCCCGCCACGGTGGGATGCAGCAGCCGCGGCGCGGCCGGAGGCGTCGAGTCCACCGGTACACCCGTGACGATCAGCGACGGGCTGCTGAGGTTCCCGAGCGCATCGAGCGCGAGGATCCGGTACCGATACAGGGTGCTGTCGTTGAGCGGCAGATCGACGAGCCCCGTGGTGAGGATGGACTCGGCGCCAGCAAGGACCTCGAAGGGGCCCTCCGCGCCGATGGCCCGCTCCACGCGGTAGGCCACGGCGCGAGCATCCCCAGGAGCCCAGCTCACGGAGAGCGCGCCGCCCGAGGCCAGGGGCTCGACGGTGACGTCCACGGGAGCCGCCGGCGGAGCAGCCGCCACCGTCGCCGTGACGTCATTCGAGGCAGGGCCACGGAAGCCGCGCGCGTTGAAGGCATGGACGCGGTACGTGTACGTGCCATTGCGAACGCCGCGATCGATGAAGCTGTGCGTGGCAGCCGAGACAGCAGGCAGCTCCACCGTTCCCGCGCCGTTCTCGCGAACGAGCACGTAGCCCGCGACGTTCGTCGCATCCCCCGACACGGAGAGCGAGAGCGAGACGTCCGACTCGGTCACGCCAGTGAGGGCGAGGGTGAGGCTTGCGGTGGGGGCCGGGTCACTCACCACCGTCACGGCCTCGGAAGGAAGGCTGTGGTTGCCCACGGCATCCGTCGCGCGAGCCTGGAAGGTGTTGTCGCCCGGAACGAGGGGAGCGGTGAACACGAAGCGGCCCTGTGCATCCGCCGTGGTCGTGCCGACCACACCCTCCTGATTGAACACCTCGACCTGAGCGGCCGGGGGCACCTCGCCGCCCATCACCTTGACGGTGGTTCCCGGAGTCTCGGTCACCTCGGCCACCAGCGTCGGGGCGTAGATGTCGACGGAGACCTCGGCGGGCTCGGAAGGAGTCCCGCCGAAGCCCATCGCCCGCAGGCGGTAGGTATGCCGCCCCGGAGTAACGGCGCTGATCTGAGCGGAGCTCCCGCGCTCGAGTGGCAGGGCATCCAGCTGCACATCGGCCAGGGAGGTGAGGCCCACGAGCGTGCTGAGGAACGTCACCCGGACGGCCTGGACCTCCACGGGCTGATCCAGCGCATGCGTGGCGTTGAAGAAGGCCTGGGTCGCCACCTCGGAGGCCAGCGGCACCCACAGGCCGGCGATCTGCGCCTCCAGCCGCACGCGGGACGAGCTTCCCGTCACCAGGGAGAGTCCTCGCAGGAGGACCGGCTCGGTCAGCGTGAGCGTCCACGCCTGCGGGAGCGTGCCCGAGGGCCTCCAGGCCGTCGAAGCACCGGCCTCGTCATAGGCACTGGCAGGAGTGCCGGAGGCAGTGGACGTGGCGGAGGCAGTGCCAGGCCAGCGCTCAGGCGCCAGGGTCACAGGCACTCCGTCCTCGGACAGCTCGAAGCCCGCCAGCAGCCCCGCAGGGTTGGAGTCCGTCCAGGAGACCTGGACCTGATCTCCATCCACGAGCGCGCTCACGGCCGGCTTGGAGGGAACCGCCTCGCGCAGCACATGGATCGAGGCAGGCGTGGGGTCCACCTTGTTCGAGCTGTCCTTGGCGACGGCCCGCAGCTCCATGATGCGACCGCTGATCTGCGAGAGAGGCAGGCGCACCGTGAACGGCACGCGCGTGACCGGACTGCCCACTGCCGTGAACGGACCGGTGGCCGTGCCGCGGCTCTCGAAGCTGACCGAAGCAACGTCCTGATCGTCGCTCTGGGCGAGCAGCCAGGTGTCCTGGCGCAGGCGCTCGAGCTTCCCGGGCTCCGTGATGCGAGCCACGGGGGCTCGCGTCTCGATGAGGACAGGGCCTCGGGTCGAAGCAGCGCTGACGTTCCCCGCCCGGTCGATGGCGACCAGGGAGTAGGTGTGCGATCCATCCGGGACGTTCAGGTCCTGGTAGCTCCGGCTGTCGGCCGGGAGCGCATAGGGCCGCAGGTCCTGGGGGCTCGTATTGCCCGGGCTCCCGAGCGGTGCGCCATCGCGGAAGAGCACGAACCCGAGCAGGTCCTCCTCGGCGGTCGCGTTCCAGGCGAGGGTGACGTTCGATCCCGCCGCCGTGGCGCTGTGGAGCGTCGGCGTCAGAGGAGGCTGGTTGTCGACCGTGAACGTGACACGGGCCTCGCTCACGTTGCCGATCAGGTCCTCGGCCTCCAGCCGCAGGGTCTGGATGGAGCCCTGGGGCAGGTCCTTCGCGGCGAGCTCGCCCAGGCGCCCGGCGCTCACGGGCACCAGGGCCCGCGCCAGCGGCGTGAAGGCGACGGGCACACTGCCAGCGCCAATCGACACGCGGTACTCGCGGAAGTCCCCCGGGCTGTAGGCGGTGCCGCGGAGCTCCACGGTCCCACGCACCTGCTCCCCAGTCGTCGGCGCGAGCCACGACACCATCGGCGGCGTGGAGTCGATCTCCACCAGCGCCTCGGGCGAGGAGTTGCTCGCGTTCCCGGCCGCATCACGCGCCACGACGGAGTAGCGGAAGCGCCCATCCGTGAGCCCGGCGTCCACGTAGGAGTGGATGTTCGCACCCACGGTCGCGATGACGGCGGCGGAACCACTGCCGGAGGACCGGCGGACGTCATACGTCGCGACATCGCTCGAGGGACTCTGCTCCCAGGTGAGCGTGACGGTGTTGGGGCGCTGCACGGCCGCGGACAGGACGGGGGCCGCCAGCGGCGCCAGGGAGTCGACGGTGAACGACGCCTCGTCCACGGTCTCGTTGCCAGCCGAGTCACGGACACGGAGGCGCGCGATGTAGGAGCCATCCCCCACGGACGCGAGCGTCGTGAACACCCCCGAGGGTGGCGGCTGCGTCGAGCTGGCGAGCTGCTGGAACGAGGTCTCCGAGGCGGACGTGCCACGGCCGAGCTCCAGCTCCCACTGGGACAGGTTCGCGTCGATGGCGGAGCCGCGGAACACGAGCCCCTCTCCACGCGTCGCGCCACGAGGCTCGGAGAGCGTCGCCACGGGCGGCCTGCTGTCGAGCATGAACGAGAGGAGACTGTCGGCCGTGTTGCCCGCGGCGTCCTCCGCCTTCAGGTGCAGCTCGGCGGGGCCATCGGACTCGTAGCTCACGGCCCACTGGTGCAGCAGCCCAGCCGGCGGCAGGCTCGGGCCCGAGAACAGCGTCTGTGTCCCCTGGGAGGTGTGGGCCTCGAGGCTCACCGAGCGGAGGTGGGCATCCTCGGCCTGGCCGTGGATCTCCACAGGAGCCGCGCTGCCCGACAGGACACCGCCATTGGCCGGCGAGAGGAACGAGACGACAGGAGGCGTCGTGTCCACGGTGAAGGACACGGAC
This sequence comes from Hyalangium gracile, assembly GCF_020103725.1. NCBI lineage: Bacteria > Pseudomonadati > Myxococcota > Myxococcia > Myxococcales > Archangiaceae > Hyalangium > Hyalangium gracile. Next base: position 87,520 of record NZ_JAHXBG010000031.1, read on the forward strand.
TGCTCGTGGGTGTGGCCCACCCGGTCATGCGCCTCGAGCACGAGCTGATGCGTGCCCTCGGCGAGCCCGCTCCGGACAGAGAGGATTCCCGAAGTGGCCGTGGTGCCGCTGGCGATCAGCTGCCCGGTGCTCTCTCCGGGAGAGAGATGGGTCAGGGTCCAGCTCTCGAGATGGGCATCCTGGACGGCGCCCTCCACGGTGAACGTAGCCCCGCGAACGCTCCCCGCCACCGGCGAGCTGAACAGGAGCTGAGGCTTGCTCACGTCGAGCTCCAGCGAGGCAAAGGACTCCTCGGAGCCCGAGCTCGAGCTCGCCGACACACGCACGGTATAGACACCCTCCGGGAGCCCCTGCAGGGTCGCCCCGGTGATCGGAAGCGGGTTCGTACTGGCGGGCAGGGACGTGGGCTGCACCAGCGTCCGCAGCGGCTGCCCCGCGCCATCCAGGAGCGTGGCGCTCACGGTCGCGGGAGCAACCAGCGTGACACTGAGGGTCGCCGAGTCCGAAATCCCATCTCCGTCAGGGGAGATGAGCGAGGGCGCCACGAAGGCGGCCCGCAGGAGCGATGCCGGCTGGTGCTGGAACCGACGCAGCACCTGGTGCGAGTGGCCGGCCTTGTCCTCGGCCACCAGCCGCAGCGTGTACTCGCCATGCGGCAGGTTGGCCAGGGACACCTCACCCAGCACGCCCGAGGCAGGCCCCTGCGCCGAGCCGATGGCGGTGTAGCTCGTCGGAGACGCACCCTCACCCAGGGACAGCTCATACCGAGCCATGTTCAGGTCGGTCGCGGCGCCGGTGACGGTGAAGGAACCGCCCAGCACCTGGCCCTCCGCCGGGAAGTCGATCCGAGCCACTGGCGCGGTCGTATCCAGACGAACCAAGGCGGTGGCCTCGCCAGTCATGCCGCAGGCCCCCGTCACGCGGACCCGCAGCGGGTAATCGCCGTCGGGCAGCCGCGAGCCGTTCGCCAGGAGCCCGTTCCAGCTCAGCGACGCATTCCCCTGGGGCACCTGGCCCTGGAGGAGCGTGTGGGCCTGGGTTCCCGCTTGGACGGTGACGGTGAAGGACACGTCCTGATCCACGGAGACACCCATCGCCGCGGTGTCGAGCACGCCATCCGCATCGGGAGAGAAGAGCACCGGCGACAGCGTGAGGGCCCCGATGGACGGGGGCGTTGCCACCTCCACGACCGTGGGCATGGCGCACCAGGAGGTGCCGCTCACGTCTCGTGCGCTCAGCAGCAGCTCGAACTGGCTGCTTCGGTGGGAGACATCGATCGTCCCCAGGACACCCTGGACCGCGCTGGGGCCCGAGGCGTTGAACTGAGCCTGGAGCACCCGCTGCGGCTCGCCGTTCAGCTCACGGAGGAACAGCTCATAGGACTCCAGGTGATCGTCGGAGACGACTCCCTCCACGGTCAGGAACCGCTCGACGGCGCCATTCGAGCCGCGACGGCTCTCGGGGCAGACACGCCCCACGGCCATGGGGCGCGTGATGACCGTGTTGGCAGGCGTCTTGTCGATGAAGACGGGCAGCTCGGCGGCCCTCGAGATGGCACCATCGGACCACGTGGCCGAAGCGCGGAGCTGGTACGTGCCCTTCGGCAGCGTCCTGGAGTCGACGCGGACCGAGGCGTTCACGACCGCGGACCCGAGAACGACGTCGGAGACCTCGGGCTGCGCGACCAGCTCGCCCTGCGCGGTGACGAGCTGCACGCTCAGCGCCTGGAGCTGCTGCCCCGCGCCCCCGTTGCCCTTGAGGCGGGCCGTGTAGACGGGCTCGTGGATGGAGCACAGCGGTGCGTCCGCATCCCGGAGGAGGGAGGAGAACTCCAGCTTGCCCTGGGGCAGCTTGAACTCCGCCTCGTCATTGCAGCCGGGATCGAGCAGCCGGAGATCCGAGGGCAACAGGTTGGGCTGGGTGGAGACCCGCGTCCCATCCGTGAGCGTGGTCCGGGCCCGCAGGGTGTGCAGGGGCGAGTCCGGGAACAGGGAGCGATCGATCGGGTGGAGCGGGGACGTTCCCTCGAAGGCCCCGAAGCGAGCGACGACCACCTCCCGGCCATGATCCTCCACGAACACCTCGACCGAGCGGAGCCCCTTGCGGAACGACTCCGAGACGGACAGTCCGTCCTGGCTCACGGTGACCTGGGGCTTGCACAGGTTGACGGAGAGCTGGCTGGTCAGAGGCCGGCCGCTCCGGTGGGTGCCCAGGAAGTTCACGGTGTACAGGCACTCGGGCAGGCTCGCGGTGGAGAGCGTCTCCAGGACGCGAAGGCCCGTGCTCATGCGGAAGAGGGTGGCGTTGGCGGGGAACTCCGTCACCGCGTGCGTGTCCACCGAGGTGAACCGCCACCTGGCGCCGGGCATGAGGTCCTCGGGCAGGGTCTGGCCATCCCCCACGAGGGCCGAGAGCACGGTGGCCTCACCTCCACGCGTCTTCACGCACGCCGCGTGGACCTGCGATTCCCCACCGCTCGAGGAGCCATCGGTGAGGCGCACGGCGGCCGTGAGCGTGTGGCCCTCGGAGTCCAGGGCGCGGATCTCGAGCTCGGAGACGCCACCGGCCGAGCGCGCATCCCAGAGAACCATGCTCTCGCCCAGCGGAGTGACGTTCTGGGAGTCCAGGATCCACGGCCCCGAAGGCGTGCGGTACGCGATAGAGAACGACGTCAGCGGGCGTCCGTGGGTGGTGTTGAGGCCGAAGGCGAACCTCCCACCCTCGACGCGAGGGAGGACCGCGCTTCCATCCGGGCTCGTCGTCGCCTTGGTGAAAGGCCGCACCCGAGGCATCACCTGTCCGGGCAGCAGCCAGTGCCGGTGGACCTGGTCGGCGCTGCCACCAATCGTCGCGAACAGCTGCTGACCCAGCGCGAGAGGAGCCGTCAGCGCCTGGTTGCCGGCCTGGTCCCTGGCACGGAGCCGGAAGGGGCCGCGCAGCAGCTCGATGGCGATGGCCCGCGCATCATCCACGGCCTGGGTGCCCGTGAAGATCGGCCGGCTCACGGAAGGATCCTCGGGCGAGGAGACCTCGAACGCCCACTCCTTCAGGTTCGCGTCCTGGATCTTCCAGGTCGTCCCCGCGGCCACGATCCGGACGAACTCGGAGGTGCGAGCCGAATCGCTGGTGGCCGCATCGGGGTCCAGGTCCTGCGGGAGGACGTCCATGTACTGGTAGGGCGCGGGCAGGTTCATGCTCCCGCTCTCCGCCAGGGTGAGCTGCGCGACGGGAGGCGTGGTGTCCACCACCACCGAGAGGCGCGTGCCGTCGATGCTCAGCGTGTACACCCCATCCGGGACGCGCTGGCCCTGGGCATCACGTCCATCCCAGGCCAGCGTGAAGCTCCCGGTCTGCGGGTGGTTCAGGAACCACTGCTGGACGACCTGGTTGCGAGCATCCAGGATCTGGAGGTCCGCGATGGTGGCCCGGGTGATGGTGTAGCGAAGCTCGGTCGTGTCGAGGACACCGTCACCGTTGGGGCTGAAGTACTCCGGAGCGCGCGACACGTTGGCCACGGCGGGGCTCAGGCTGTAGCCAAAGGCCACGGTCCGGGTGCGGACGTTGCCGGCGCGGTCCTTCGCGAGCAGCTGGGCCTCGTACATGCCCGGCGCGGGAGGAATCCACTCCGTCAGCAGCCCGTTCTGCACGGGGGTGACGGAGGTGGCGATCGTCACGAACGGCGCCGTGGAGCCATAGGCGCGGACGCCGAGCTGCCACTCCTCGAAGTTCAGGTCGGTCGCCGTCCCTTGGAACGTCATGCTCGCGGCCGAAGGAGTCCGGGTCGCGGTCAGCCGCACGAAGAGGTTGTCCCTCGTGATGACGGCGCTGAGGGGCTCGCCAGTGCTCTCACCGGTGCTCACGAAGCCGAACAGGAAGCTGCCTCCCGGAGACCAGCGCAGCCCCTGAACGTCGTAGGGCAGGAGCATTCGTGCCGGGCCGGAGACCGGGACCGTCCAGAGCTGGGCTTGGGTGCTCAGCAGCGGCCTGTGGCGGAAGACCGTGCCGCCGCTGATGGGATTGACGGCGATGGCGGCTGCGTTCGGGACGAAGTCAGACGAATACGGGGCTCCCGTGACGAGAATCTGGATCCCCCCGGTCCTAGGCTCCTTGCGCTCGAGCCTCGGCGCGATGGGCAGAATGGACTCTCCTCCGTACTCGTCCGAGACAGGCTCCATCAAGCCAGGCGCTGCGTAGGAGATCGCCTCGCCGGAACCGGCCCAGTCGTGGCGGAGATCCAGGCTGGGGGTAGCCCCGGCCCACACGGTGCCGTCCGACAGGACGCCCGAGATCGTACCGAAAGGCAGGAACTGCTGACGGGCACCATCCGACAGCCGGAGGAAGAACAGCGCACCGTCTTCATCGACCACGGACAGGCGATCTCCTTCAGGAGACAGGCGGAGCTCGGCTGGCTTGGAGCCGCTGCGGGCCAGGATGCGCCGCTGCGTCCCATCGACCCGGACCTCCTCGAAGGTGAAGTCATCCGCGGCCTGGTCCTGGCTCACGAAGTAGAGCCGAGACCCATCCCTGCTGAAGACAGGCGGCAGGGAGTACTGGAGGTACTGGCCCTGCTCATCGCTGTCCATGGCGACCTGGAGCAGGCTTCGCTGCTCCACGGACAGGATCTCCAAGGTGGTGCACCTGCCGCTGCTCGGACACGTTCTGTAGCCATGGAAAGCGACCCGACGCGTGTCAGGGCTGATCGCCAGCCCTCCTGAGTTGGGCGCGTAGTCGGCACAGGACCAGCCCTCCGGCGTGAGCCGCCGCGCAGGAACGCCTCCGAGCGGCTGGTAGTAGATACCGCACCGCTCGGTTGCCGTTTCATGGCCGTAGAACACGACGCCGCTCTCATCCGGCATGGCGGCGGCCACGCCATCCCAGGGGCGGGCAGAGGCCGTGTCCTGCAGGTTCTCCACCTCGAGAGAAGAGGGAGCGGAGCTGTCCAGCAGCGTGCGGTTGGTGTCCACCACCGCCGTCAGCGTGCCCAGGAGCCGCTCCGTGGCGGGAGCCAGGGTCCTCACGTGGATGCTGTAGGCACCGTCGGGAACGACCCGGCCCTCCGCGGAGCGGCCATCCCACGAGAGGCTCGATGCAGCGGCCGCGGCCGCCGTGAGGGTCCGCACCGTGCGGCCCTGTCCATCCTCGATACGCGCCTCCACCGCCGCCTCGGCCGCGAGACGGTAGGAGACCTCGGTCGTGTCCCGCAGGCCATCCCCGTTGGGCGAGAAGTAGGGCTCGGAGAGCGCCAGCACCGCGTCCTGGACCGACACCTGCCGCTCGGCGCGGTTGTTGTCCGCGCGCTGCTCGGGCACGGATTGTCCGGCGTTGACGACCGCGACCAGCTTCTGCGGGCCTCGAAGACCCGTGGTGTTCCACGGGATGACGGCCTCACCGCTCTGGCCCGGCTCGATGGTGGCGATGACGGCCTGGCCGATGGACTCCTCGCTCCCGCTGGACGCCACCCGCCGCAGCTCGACCGGAACGTTCCGCGCGCGCTGCCCGCCCGCGTTCATCACCGACACCGTCACCGGCGCGGTGGTGTTCTCTCGCGGGAAGGCAGGGTTCGGCTGGATGCCCGCGGAGGAGACGACCAGATCCGCGATGGGCACGGGCGAGAGGGCGAGGAAGGTCCGGTTGTCGTCCTCGTCGAACTCCGAGACCGCCTGGGCACCATCCAGGACCACGTGGAGGCTCTTCGGCGCGTTCTGGGGCAGGGTGAGCGTCCCCGTGACGGCAACGGAGGCGCCAGCAGCCAGAGTCGAGACCTGCTCCTGGTGGAAGCGCGTCCCGCCAGCATCAGGCGCCCCGAGGTAGAGGTCCACCGTGAAGCCCTGGGCCCCACCCTGGCCGCTGTTGCGGACCGTCACGCTCACCGTGGCCGACTGGGTCTCCAGCGGCGGCTCGGGGGTGATGGTCAGGCTACCCGCCACCGGCACGAGGTTGGGCAGGGCCGAGGCCTGCACCGTGAACAGGGCCGAAGCCGTGTTGTTGGCGGCGTCGAGATCATTCGGGTACTGCACCTTCAGCACGGCCTTCAGCGAGCCCGCGATGTTCGCGCGCCAGACGAGCTGGCCCGTGGCCTGCCCTCCCGCGCCGATGAGCTGGGCAGGCAGAGGCAGCGTCGCGAGCACGGCCCCACTGCCGGAGAGGAGCTCCAGCGTGCCTGCGGACTGCGCCTCCACCGTGCCGCCGTTGGCGAGGGCGTACTGGAAGGTGATGTCCTGCCCCTGAGCCACCGTCGCGGGAGCCGTCAGCGACGCGACACGCAGGTCCACCCCAGGCGTCAGCCCGAGCTTCACCGTCTGCAGGTTGTTGGTCTCGACGGGCTCCGTCACCGCGTCGCTCGGGTCCACCTCCACGGTGATGACCCCCGCGGCCTGCAGGGAGGAGAGCTGGATCGGCCAGGTCACGAGCTGGCTCGACTGCGCGCTCAGCGTCAGCTGCGAGGTGGCCAGCACCTGCGTTCCCATCCGGACCACGACGCCCACCGGCTGTCCCACGGCGGTCTTTCCGAGGTTGCCCACGCGCGCGGACACCTCCACCTGCGCCGGGAGACGGTTGATGGCTGCCGGGTTGACCGTGACGCTGCCCGCCTGGATGAACAGATCCGCCGCGCTCGGAGCCGCCGAGACGGTGAAGGGAACGGCAGCCCGGTTGTCGGAGTCCTTCCCCTCGTCGATCTCTCCGTTCGGGTCCACCACGAAGAACGCCTGGCTCGAGCCCGCCGAGTGGCGGGTGTCCAGCGCCACCTGCACCGAGATGCGCTCACCGGGCTCGATGGAGGCCAGCCGGGCCGCCGTTCCCAGCACGTTGCCATGGGAGTCGAAGGCCTGGACCAGGACGTTCTCGGCCCTGGCATGGCCCGTGTTCGAGACGCCCACGGTCGCGAGCACGGTCTCTCCCTCCATCACGGAGGAGGAGGGGAGCGAGACATCCGAAGCGCTCACCGTCAGATCCGGCGTGAGCAGGATGCGCAGCGCCCGAAGGGCCAGCGCCGAGTCCACCACCGAGCCCTCCCAGCTCCCATCCTGGCGCTGCCGGCTCAACAGGGCCTGCCGGGCGCCGAGCGCCTCGACCGGCGTCAGCTGCCGCCACTGAGACAGCGCGAGCACCGCCCAGCCCGTCGCGGAGGCTCGCAGGCCCTCGTCCATGAAGCCCCGCGAGCTGTAGCGCCCGTGGAAGAACTGGAACGCCCTGCTCGCCGCCTGCGTGATGGCCGGCGTCCGAGGAACCCGGAACAGGTACTCCAGGGCCAGGGCCGTGGGCTCGAACCGGCTGGGGCCTCCCGGCAGCGCGGCCCACCCGCCATCGGCGTTCTGGGAGCCGAGCAGGAAGTCCGTCACCGCGGGCGTCGAGTCGGCCGAGGCGGGCGGCAGCGTCAGCGCGAGCCCCAGCAGCGCCGTGTCGAGCAGCGTGGAGCGGTAGCCCGGAGAGAGCCCCACGCCTCCCGTGGACTGCAGTCGCGCACGCAGGCTGGCCAGGGCCGCCGCGTTGGAGCCCTGGGTCGCCAGCGACAGGCGCGCGAGCCCATCCACATCCGTCGGGTGGCGGCCCTGCAGGTAGCTCTGCGCGCTGCCGAGCGCGGCCGAGACACCCTCTCGGGAGAGGAACATGCGCAGCGCCTCCATGGCCTGCTGCGTCTCGCGCAGGGTGGCCCCCGGCGTTGCGCCCCAGCTCCCCGCCTGGCTCTGGCGAGACAAGAGGTACGAGATGCCGAGCTCCACGCCTGGAGTGCTGGTGACGGAGTCCGGGGCCTGCTCCACGAGCTCCGTCTCGAAGACACCGCGCCCGCGGGTGAGGAAGAAGAAGTGGTTCGCGAAGGTGTGGCGGAGCGCGTCGGCGTAGGCCAGCTGCGCGGGCGTCGCCGTCTGCCCCTGAGGCGTCAGGAGGATGAACGCCGCTCGGAGCTGCTTCTGGGCGCTCGAGGAGGTCGGCGTCCGGGCGCCTTCTGCCTGGATGATCTGGGCGATGCTCACCGCTCGCGAGGTCGCCGAGATGCGGGTGCCAGCCGCGGGAGGAATGGCGGTCGGATCGCTGAGGGCCTCATCGGGCGTAGGAGACAGCAGGGTCAGCGGCCCCACCTCCTGGGGGCTCAGGAAGCCCATCAGGTAGAGGTCCAGCGCGGAGTAGCGGCGCCGCTGCGCCACGGACTCGTAGCTCGCCGGGCCGCGAGCCTCCCAGTCCGAGCCGTAGAGCACCGAGGCCTCCGAATCGAGGAAGAAGCTCCAGTGCGTGCCGTCCCTGCCGAGCAGCTCCTCGCTGCGGAGGCTGGAGGACGACTCCCAGAAGCGGGCCTGCCCCGACCACTGGTGCGCCACCTCGTGGGCGAGCACCCCCGCCTCGTACTCGAGAGAAGGAGGAGGGGAGGATCGCAGGCCGCCCAGGTCGATGTAGCCCTTGAGGCGCCCGGCGCTGCCGAACGCCAGGCTGCCGTTGAAGACTGGCTTGCCCGTCCCGGCCACGTCGTTGCTGACCAGCGTGTGGAGCCCTTCGGCGTCCCTGCCCAGCTCCACGCTGAACGTCGGCAGCACCACCAGGAAGTCGTACGAGTCCGTATACGTCTCGTAGAACTTCTGCGCCACCTGCTTCCGCGCCTGCAGCCCCGTGTCGGAGTCCTCGGTGCGATCGTAGGGGAGCCCCTCGTGCTCCAGGACCACGATGTCTTCACTGGCGCGGCCCGCTCCGGGCAGCAGGGTGACGGCGAGCACCCACGCGAGCATCACGGGGCGGATCCACTTCCATCCTTCTTGGCGGCTTGGCATCGGTTCTCTCGGTGCAGTCAGTCGAAGCGACCGCCCCCAGTGCACGCCCCGCGCCGTCGGCTCTCCCGCGAGCAAGCCCTGTGGTTTCACGCGCTTGCGAAGCCGTCGAGGAGCTGTGCACCCGGAGGCGAAGTCCCGGCAGTCCATGGCGCGAGACGGTGCAGTCCAAGGAGCGAGACGGTGTCCGGGCGGCTCGGGCCCCGCAAAACGCAGACGCCCACGCGCGAGGTGCGCATGAGCGTCAGTCACGACAGCATCTCTGTGACGAGCGCTGGCCTACGGAGGCGTCATCTCCGAGCAGCCCGAGCTGGCCGTGACCTGGAAGGCCAGATCATCCCGGTCGTTGTACCCATCGCCCGCGCACGAGCTCGACGCGCCCATGTAGCGCATGGCCGCGCGCACCGCCTGAAGGCCGGTACCGCTCGAGGGCAGGGTGTACGTGGCCCTCAGGGTGTTCGCGCCAGGACCCGCGGGCGTCAGGACCTTGAACAGCGTCCACGCGGGATTGTGGGCGTCCTCGGTCGAGTACAGATCCACCCTGTTGCCGAGGGAGTACGCCCAGAAGGAGACCTCGACGGTGACCTCCTTGCCCGGCGCCAGCTCGCTCCCATCCGTCGTGTACACCCGGATCCGGTCGATCGACTCGTCCGCGTGGTAGGTGCCCGCCGAGCCGTCGAGGCACGTGCCTCCCAGCGTGTTGGGCGCGTGGGGCTCGGGGCCCAGCGGCCCGCGACCATCGAACAGCTCGCCGGAGTCGCACCCCGAGGCGCTCTCGCCGCACACGGGCACCTGCAGCGTGGCGTCATGGCTCGCCGTCGCCACCGACAGCGCTGGCGCCATCGCCCCGGTGAGCACGAACGCCGCGTCCTCCCCGGTGCCCCCCGGCGGCTCACACGCCACGACCAGGCTCATCACCCCCGACAGCAGGAACACCGACTTCCGACTCGTACCTCTCCATCCCATGACTGCGCTCCAACGTGGATTGAGCCCCTGGCGACCTCCAGCGGAGTCCAAGGGGTGCATGTGCGGTGACTCGGGCGGGCCCGCTCGCGTGTCGGGCCCAGGTCGCGGGGAAGCCCAGTGCACGCGGCGGTCCAGCACCGCTTCCGCGCGCCACCGCAGCGCTCCGCTGGCCGAGCGAGCAGGAGACACCAGCGGTTCCGAGAACTTGGAGCGAGCCCGGCGGTTCCGAGTGCCGAGGGACAAGCCCCCTACCGTCCGCGAGCAGAGACTGGCAGTCCATGCCACGAGACGGTGGAGGAGGGAGAAGCTCCCATCGGGGAGTGAAGCTCGTGTCCCAGGAGGCCTGTTGAAGAAAGCTCAGGCGGGCCTTCGCCTCTCTGCTTCCGGGGGAACTCCACATGCTCCACGAGAGCCGCTACCCATCATGTCGTTCCGTCGTGCCGGTGCTGCTGCTGCTGTGGCTGGGTTGCAGTCCCTCGGGTCCAAGATTCCCGAAGGCCCGAGGGCGCCAGCTCCCAGGAGGCCCGACAATTCCGGACGGCGGTGAGCGGGCAGGCGATGATGGCTCCGGGCTGGGGCTCCACCGGCTCCTTGTCCGCGGGCCGGCGGTGACGCGAGCGGCGTGTGGTGACTGGCTTCACTTCCGCACGACGTGACAGAGATGGTCCTTCCTGCGGTCGAAGACAGGGCTGCACCGCAGCAGCGGTGCTCTCGGAGCCCCCTTGGCGAGAGGCTTTGTCTCCTGGGACATCTTGCACAGCGAGCTCTCCAGGTCGTACCAGTGGCAGGATGCCGCGCTCATGGCCTGCAGGGGGCCCCAGCTCGCGGAGCGGCTCTTCTCCTCGTTGCACACCTCTTCCTCCGGTCCTGGGTTCACACACCGGAGCGCCGGCCCGTGGGCCGCATCCGCACCCGAGGGCTCCAGCCCCTCGCACCACCGCCTGAGCACGCGCTGCCGGCAGGTCTCGAGCGTGTCGCGATACGGCGTCTGGGTGAGCTCGAAGGCCCGCAGGGTGGAAGACAGCCCCACGGCCTGGGCCTGGCCGCTATTGTTCGGATCGTAGACGCCGTGGCTCCAGAAGGGGCGGACCTCGCGGAACGCGGCGAGCGCTGGAGCAGCCCTGAGTGGCACGCTGCAGGCGTCTCCAGCGGCTGCTCCCACCAGCGTCCTCGAGACGGTCTCCAGGGAGCAGGGCTGGCAGGTCACCGCCTCGCGCTGCACCGCGACAGGGATGACCGGCAGCTTCCCTGTCCGCAGCCACTCGAGCTCGGCATCGTCTCTGGAGGCGGGCCGGGTCCGGGAACACAGCCACACGGACTCAGGCGTGTCGTTGGCGTACATCAGGTAGTGCTGCCCGGCCTCGAACGGGATGCTGCAATCGCCGCCCCCGCCCGTCGGGAGTTGAAGCTTCGTTCCGACCTCGAGCTTCCCCTTGAAGACCTCGAGCACCTCGACGGAGGCCTTACCGCCGAAGGGGCGTTCTTCTACAGACAGGACCCGGCCGTAGTAGATCGCCGCGGAGCCCTGACGCGCCTCACGCAGGTTCGTGGCGAGCTCGGGCGAGCCCCCCTCGCAGCTACAAGCCTCGGAGGAGGCAGGCCAGCCCCAGGCCAACAACACCAGTCCCATGCCTGCCAATCGTATGAGCATGGTGAAAGCCTACCACCTCCAGCGAGTGCTACCGCGCCAGCTCCGGGTGGCGGTGACGGGCCCGTTACTACACCCGGGGGCGAATCGTTCACGAGCGCTCCTTTACATGCAACTTTGTTGCATATAATGTCCGGTCCCAACACGACCCGAGGAAGACGATCATGGCCAACGAGCAATCCGACCCTTGGGGACAGCACGCCGCGACGTACGCCCGGTTCGGCTCCCCATTCACCGGGTACATCGGGCAGTCGCTGTTCCTCTCGGTCGCGGGGCGGCTGCCGCGCGAAGCGCGCATCCTCGAGATTGCGTGTGGCACCGGTGATCTCGCGCGCGCCGCGGTCCTGCACTGCCTCGAGGAGCGGCGCACCACGGGCAGGTGTGGCAGCGTCGTCGCCACGGACTTCTCGCCTGGGATGGTGGAGCTCGCGAAGAGGACCCTCGCTGCCTTCGGCGTACCCGACGTCGCTCGATGCGAGGTTCAGGACGGGCAGGCGCTCGGTTTCGACGCGGACAGCTTCGACGCGGTGTTCTCGGCGTTCGGCATCTTCCTCTTCCCGGATCGAGCCGCGGGCTGGCGCGAGGCGGCGCGCGTGCTGCGTCCGGGCGGGCTGTTCGCGACGGCGGTGTGGCGAGGGCCGGAAGACAACGCCCTGGCGCGGCTCCAGATGGCTCCGGTCATGTCGGCCCTGCCGGAGCGGGTTCGCGCCTCGCTGCCGCGCCCGCCCTGGCTCGACATCGCCTCGGCCGAGGGGCTCACGAAGGAGGTCCGCGCCGCCGGGTTCGTGGCACCGGAGGTCTCGGTGTTCAACGCGGTCCTGACGGCGCCAACCCCCCGCGCGATGTGGGACATGATGCGAGACAACCCCGTCTCGCGGTTGATGCTCTCGGCGTGCTCCCACGAGGAGCTCGCTGCCGTCGAGAGGTCGGTGCTCTCGACCTTCGAGGAGATGGCGGGGGGGACGGACCGGCCGGTGCGGTTCGATGCATCCTGCCACTTCCTCATCGCGCGCCGCGCATGAGCCCATTGCGGTGACTGGAGCGAGAGCAATGGCGAACCCAGTCACACCCATCCGGTGAAGCGGGCGGACAGCCCGTCGGGGTTCAAGGAGGCATGATCGATGGCCGCGGAAGCATCGCTCGTACTCATCCGGGATCTGGTCGTGCGCTATGGCGAGCGGGCGGTGCTGAACCAGCTCTCGCTGACGGTCGGCGCCGGCGAGGTCTACGCCCTGCCTGGCGGAAATGGAGCGGGCAAGTCGACGACCTTGTAGGCGCTCCTGGGCTTCGCGCGGCCTGGAGCGAGCGGCTCGGGCACATCCTGCCGGGCGTGGGCGTGCAGCTGGCGCTGCATCGCCTGGCCGACACCGATCCTCGGGCGCAGATGGGCTATCGCCTTCCGCCCCCGAGACGAGGGCGGTCGCTGGCCGGCCTCGCTGCTCGCAGGCCTGGCGCCGTCACCGTGCTGGTGGCGGCGGCAGGCCTCTCCTACCGCGGTTCCAAGGACTTCCGTTTCACCAGCTGGACTTGGTGACGCCGGTCAGGTGGCCCGCCAGCGCCTTCTCCCGGAAGGCGATGCGCGACATCCTGAACTTGCGCAGGTTTCCGCGCGGGCGGCCGGTGATCGCGCAACGGAGGGTGACCCGGATCGGGTTGGAGTCACGCGGTAGCTTTGCCAGCGCGCTCTGCGCCGCCATGCGTTCCTCGAAGGTCGTCGCGGTGCGGATGGCCTCCTTCAGCGCCGCTCGCCGCGCCGCATACTTCACCACCATCTTCTTGCGCTGCTCGTTCTTCGCGATCTTGCTCTTCTTCGCCACGATGTTCCCCTTTCAGAACTGCTCGCCCCGCTCGCGCAGCTCACGCAGCACGCGGTCGATGCCACGCTTGTTGATGATCCGGATCCCGTGCGCACTCACCCGAAGGCGCACGAGACGGTTCGCGGCTCGGCTCAGTCGACGGCGTCAATCGAGAGCATGATGCGACGCTGCCCGTGGGGAACGGCCGGTGAGCGATGGACGACACCGTTGCCGGCATTTCCAGGCCACGCCTCTCCCTTGAGCAGGGCCACGTCGAACGGCTCCAGTGCCCGCGGGCGACCTCCCGGGCGCAGCACCTCCCCTGTAGGGCCCAGGCCCCCACGCACCACATCGCCGTTCTCCAGCCACTCGGTGGCGGGGCCCGCGTAGGTGCACAGCAGCCGGACGCCGACCCGATCCACGTGGAAGCGCGGGCACATCTCCCGGTCGAGCGTGGTGAGCCGCACCCCCAGCCACCTGGCTTCGAAGAGATCCGCATAGAGCCGCACCACGCCGTGCAGCTCGTCGAGCCACTCTTCACGCTCGCGTGTGTCGGGCAGCTCCGCCAGCGCGGGGCGCAGGTCCACACACTGCGCGTCCATCCGCGTGGCCACCCGTAGCAGGTGCTCGGCACAAATGCCGTTCAGCCACTGGCCCAGGGTGGGCTCCAGGCTGCGACGCCACACGCAGAGATTGATTCCCTCCCGGTAGATCTCCGTGAGGTCCGCGGGCTCGGAGACGAAGAGATGAGAGCTTCGCCAGGCCCCCACCGCGCGCGCTTCGCGAAGTGCGGTTTGCATCACGCGCCCCTCGCCTCGTCCGTGGTGTCGTCCGTGCGCACCACCTCCCAGGCGGGGAAGGGATCCTTCAGCCGTGTCCACCCCTTCGGCCCCCGCTCGAGCTCGCGCGAGGTGAGCAGGCACTTCTCGAGCTGGCGGCGGATCTCCTCGTGGTCCGCGTCCTGCGTGATGAAGACGAGCTCCTGACGGCGGTCTCCGTAGGGGCCCTGGAGCTCTCGTTGGATCTCGGCGCGAACCTCGGGATCCTCGGGCCACTCGTCGCGCGGCAGCGCGGCCCACCACAGCCCCGCGGGCTCGAAGCTGCACGCGCCGCCGGCCTGGGCCCACACGCCGGTGATGTCCATGCGCGTGGCGAGCCAGAAGAAGCCCTTGCTGCGCAGTACTCCCTTCCAGCTCCCATGCAGGAAGTCCCAGAAGCGCTGGGGATGGAACGGCACCCGGCTGCGGAAGACGAAGCTGCGGATGCCGTATTCCTCCGTCTCCGGCGTGTGCTCGCCGCGCAGCTCCTTGAGCCAGCCGGGAGCGCGACGTGCGCGCTCGAAGTCGAAGCGTCGCGTGTCGAGCACCTCGGAGAGAGGCACCCGCCCGCGCTCCGCCAGGACCAGGCGCGCCTCCGGGTTGAGCTTACGCAGGACGCCCTGGAGCCGCGCGAGCTCCTCCGGGGAGACCAGGTCCGTCTTGTTGAGCACCAGGACGTCGGCGAACTCCACCTGCTCCACCAGCAGGTCCACGACGGTCCGCTCATCCTCCTCGGCGGCGGCCAGCCCGCGCTCCGCGAGCCCGTCTGCGCCCTCCCAGTCCTTCAGGAAGTTGAAGGCGTCCACCACCGTCACCATCGTGTCCAGGCGCGCCACGTCGGACAGGCTCCTGCCCGCCTCGTCGGCGAAGGTGAAGGTCTCCGCCACGGGCAGGGGCTCCGAGATGCCGGTGGACTCGATGATCAGGTAGTCGAAGCGCCCCTCTCGAGCGAGCCGACCCACCTCCTGGAGGAGATCCTCCCGGAGCGTGCAGCAGATGCAGCCGTTGGACAGCTCCACCAGCTTCTCGTCCACGCGGCTGAGCGAGGCGCCGCCCTGGATGAGCCGGGCATCGATGTTCACCTCGCTCATGTCGTTGACGATGACGGCGACGCGCCGGCCCTCGCGGTTGTTGAGGAGGTGGTTGAGCAGCGTCGTCTTGCCCGCGCCGAGGAAGCCAGAGAGCACGGTGGTCGGCAGGCGCTTGTCCGGAAGGGGAGCACTCACGGCTTGCCCTCCACGAACAGCACGTGCTTGCGCACGCGGGGGTCGTACTTCTTGAGCTGGAGCTTGTCCTGCGACTTCCGCTTGTTCTTCGTCGTCGTATAGAAGTAGCCGGTGCCGGCGCTGGAGACGAGATGGACGATGGTTCGGTTGCCCTTGGGCATGAGCTGACTCCGCGTGCGCGCCACGCCGCACGCTGAAACGGGGAAAGAGGCTCCAAGCCCTCGAACGAGACGACTGCGCGCCAGGCCGCCGCGAAGCGGGCCTCTCCCTCCTCGAGAGGGGTGGCGCCACCATCGTGTCCACGGGATTGGAGGAGAAGGGCCCGGCGCATGCACCGAAGCCCCGACGATCACAGCCCGGGATCAGCGGACTGGAGGCGAGGACTTGGGCGCGAGCGCCAGCAACGGAACGGAGGGCTCGAGGCCGTGCCACTCCCGGAGTCCGAGCGGACCCCGAGGTTCATCCGTCCGCACGAGCTCGCGAGCCCCGGGAGCGCCCGCCTGTCGCGGCGCGATCCAGGCCAGCAGACAGCGCTCATGAGGACCCTCGCCCTCCGCTCCACGCGAGAGTGCTTCGACATCGTCCCGCTCTCCACCCGAGCGTGCGCTCTGGGATGGAGCCGCCGACTCCTCCCGCGAGAGCTCCTCGAGCGCCTGGTGCTCGGGGCAGAACCGATGAGCGTGCGTGCTGGAGTGCAGCAACGCCAGCAGCGGGAGCGCCAGCCACAGGGCCGCGAGGATGGCTGCGCAGGCGCGCTGGGGCTGGCGGAGACGTCGACTCATTCGAGAGTGAAGATGTAACGTGGTTGCAATATGAGGTCAAGGGAGGAAAGACGCATCATCGGGCCGGTGGTGCGCGCCTGGGGACGCCCAGCAGCCCCACTCAGCCCGGAGTCACGCGCCCGCCAATCTCCGGGAAGCGCTCATACGCGCGCAAGAGCGCCGCGAGGTGCGCGGGGTTGTCGAGATCAAGCGGCGTATCCGTGAGTCGATCCTGCCGGGCGCGGCGGGAATGAACCGGTATGCTTGTCATACCAGTCGGCCTCGAGCGCGGGCCTCAGCCCCGCGATGGACAGCCCCCATGGGGCGCGTGCGAGTCCCAAGGTCTGGGAAGATAGGAACGCTCTTTCCCATACTCCCGAGGAGCCCGGCAGCGGGTTGCCGAACAACGCGCGCCGTGCAGTATCCTCGTCGCGTGACGACCCTGCGCACGCTCACCGACCTGATGGACGAGGTGCACGGCCGCGCCCGCGAGTGGGCATCGCCGCAGGAACTCGGCGTCGATCGCGACACGGTCAGGGCCGCCTGGCTCGCGAGCGACGATCCGCTAGCGATGCTGCTCCTGCTGGCCGCGCTGCATCCCCGCCGCCACGAGGAGAAGTGCATCGAACTGGCGACCGGGATGTCGTTCTTCCGTCCCATGCTGCTCGAAGCAGACTCGATGAGTCGCCGCCGCAGCGGCATGAATTTCAATGGGGCGAGTCCGTTCCGCTTCATCAAGCTCTGGCAGCTGCTGCGCGCCGCCTGGCGGGTGATCGATGACACCGAGCGGTCGCGGCTCGAGCCCCAGCTCGCCGCGGCGATCCGTGTCGTCGTCCCCGATCCGTTCACGCTCGTCGGGCCCGCCACATAGGTCCCGGGGTGGGCGGCCTCTTCAAAAGCAACCCTTGTTCAGGTCTGGATAGAGCTGGCCTGCGCAGGGACTGGACAGACCTTGCACAAAGCCTGACCCGCATACATCGTGAGCAAGCTTTGGCAGCGCCCCCTCTGGAATGGCCTCTTCGCTCGCAGGGTACCAAGGCACAGGAAACGCCAGTGACGCGGGAGCTGCCCTATGCCTTCGCCAACTTCAGACACAGCGCGGACGAATCACATCCCTCCGATCCAGGACTCTGGCAGCCTGCGCGACTTCCTGGAGGCGGCGCCGGATGCCATCGTCATGGTGGACGACACAGGCCACATCGTGGCCGTCAATGTCCTGGCCGAGCAGATGTTCGGCTATTCCCACGACGAGCTGGCGGCTCAGCCACTGGAGCTGCTCGTGCCCGAGCGGTACCGGCAAGCCCATGAGCTCCATCGCCAGTCCTACATCAACGCGCCCAGGACGCGCCCCATGGGCGCGGGCCGCTCGCTCACCGGCCTCAAGAAGGACGGGAGCGAGTTCTCCATCGAGATCAGCCTGAGCCCGCTCCGGACGGAGAAGGCGCTCTACGTCATCAGCATCATCCGGGACATCACGGAGCGCCGTCGCGCCGAGGAGCAGATCAAGGCCTCTCTGCGCGAGAAGGAGGTGCTGCTCCGGGAGATCCACCACCGGGTCAAGAACAACCTCCAGGTCACCTCGAGCCTGCTCAAGCTCCAGTCCGCCTATATCCGGGACCCTGTCGCCAAGGAGATGTTCGCGGAGAGCCAGAGCCGGATCCGCTCGATGGCGCTCGTCCACGAGAAGCTCTACCGGTCGAGCGATCTCTCCCGCGTCGACTTCGCCGACTACGTCCAGAGCCTCGCCTCGCTGTTGTTCCGCTCGTATGGGACCGACCCCCAGCGCATCTCCCTCAGGGTGGAGGGCGGCCCGCTCCTGCTCAGCATCGAGACGGCCGTGCCGTGCGGACTCATCGTCAATGAGCTGCTCTCCAACAGCATCAAGCATGCCTTCCCCAATGGCAGGCAGGGGAACATCGTCGTCGGTGTCGGGACGGACGAGCGGGGGTGTGTCATCCGGGTGGCGGATGATGGAATCGGGCTCCCGGAGAGCCTCCGGCTCGAGCAGACGGAGACCCTGGGGCTGCAGCTCGTCCGGACCCTGGCAGGCCAGCTTCGCTCCAGCATCGAACTGAACCGGGCCGGGGGGACCTCATTCAAGCTCCACTTCACGGAGGTGAGGGCTTGAATCCCCTGCAGCCGGACCTGCCCAACGTCACCGGAGCGAGGGTCCTCATCGTCGAGGACGAGAGCATCATCGCCAAGGACATCGAGCTGAGCCTCAAGAGCCTGGGGTACCAGGTCTGCGGCATTGCCGACACGGGGTTGGGAGCCATCGAGAAAGCCGAAGAGACCCGGCCCGACGTGGCGTTGATGGACATCCGCCTGCGGGGAGACATGGACGGCATCGACGCGGCGAGGCGGATCCACCAGCGGCTCTCCATCCCCATCGTGTTCCTCACTGCCTACGCCGACGAGGCGACGCTCGCGCGGGCCCAGCTCGCCACCCCCTTCGGCTACATCCTGAAGCCCTTTGACGAGCGGGATCTGCACGTCTCCCTGGTCATGGCGATGTGCAGACACAAGGCCTATGCCGAGGTCGAGGAGCGCGTCCGGGAGCGCACCCAGGAGCTGGCGCGCAGTGAGGAGCGCTTCCGGCTCCTGGTGAACTCCGTGAAGGATTACGCCATCGTCATGCTCGATCCCGAGGGCCACATCACCAGCTGGAACGCGGGTGCCGCGAGCATGACAGGCCATGCCTCCGAGGAGATCCTCGGGCAGCCCCTGTCCAGCTTCTATCCCAAGGAGGAGCGCCAGCGGGGCCAGCCGGCGAAGGGGCTGGAGGAGGCGGCCCGAGAGGGGCGCTTCGAGCAGCAGGGGTGGCGTCAGCGCAAGGATGGCTCCACCTTCTGGGCGCATCTCATCCTCACCGCCGTTCGGGATGAGCAGGGCCAGCTGCGCGGCTTCGCCGCGGTGACACGGGACCTCACGGAGCAGAAGAGAGCCGAGGAGGAGCGCGCCGACCTGCGCGCGCGCGAGCAGGAGGCCCGCCTCCGGGCCGACCTGGAGCGTGCGCGCCTCTACTCCGTGGTGATGAACATCCCCGCGAGCATCTCCATCGTCCGCGGCCCCCACCACGTCTATGAGCTGTCCAATCCCACCAACAAGCACCTGCTGGGCAGAGACCCGGTAGGGCAACGGCTGGTGGACCTGCTCCCCACCTCGCGCGAGCGCGGCCTGGTTCAACTGATGGACCGGGCGTACGAGCAGGGAGAGACCATCGCCAAGACCGAGTTCGCGATTCAAGTCCCCCTGCCGGAAGGAGGCCAGGAGGAGCGCTTCGTGAACTTCGTCTGCCAGCCGCTGCGAGGCCCTGATGGCCAGCCCGAGGCCGTCTTCACATTCACGGTCGATGTGACGGACGAGGTGAGGACACGGCGCAAGCTGGAGGACCTCGCCCGGGAGCGCGAGCGGCTGGTCGCCGAACTCCGGGAGGCGATCCGGGTCCGCGACGAGTTCCTCTCCATCGCCGCGCATGAGCTGAAGACGCCGCTGACCGCGATGGAGCTGCAGCTCTCCCTGCTGGATCGGACCGCCACCGGTGTGTTGCAGGGGACGGCCTCCGCCGCGGAGAAGCTCGTGACGAAGATCCAGCAGATCGCGCGGCAGGTGGAGCGCCTCACCGGGCTGACCGCCAACCTGCTGGATGTCTCACGGGCGGTCGCCGGCCGCCTGATGATCGCTCCCGAGGACACCGACTTCGGCTCCGTGATCGAGGATGTGTTGGACAAGTTCCTGGAGCAGGCGGAGCGCGCGGACTGCGAGCTCCGGGTGGACCTCGAGCCGGGCTGCGTGGGGCACTGGGATCGCCTCCGCCTGGACCAGATCGTGACGAACCTGCTCTCCAACGCCATCAAATACGGCGCGGGAACGCCCGTGGAGCTCCGCCTCCGCTCCCAGGGCGACAGCGCCATGCTGACCGTCAAGGACTTCGGCATTGGAATCGCCATCGAGGACCAGACCCGCGTCTTCGAGCGCTTCGAGCGCGCAGTGTCCTCGCGCCACTTCGGCGGGCTCGGGCTCGGGCTCTGGATCGTCAGGCAGGTCGTCACGGCCATGGGAGGAGCCATCACCGTGAAGAGCGAGCCTGGGAGCGGCTCGGAGTTCACCGTGGTGCTGCCCAAGATGCCCCCCGTCCAGCCCCAGGCAGCGGCCGGTGGCCAGGCAAGTTAGCGCCTGGCCTCGAGTTCAGAGCGGGTTCGCGACCGCGACGCTCGGGCAGCCCCACGGCGCAGGTGGCGCCTGGAGGCTACGGCTGGAAGTAGAAGGAAGTCACCGAGCGCGAGGTGTCCGCCTGAAAGGTGGAGTAGGTCGCCGGGTGGGCTCGGAGGTGGAGCAACCCCCTCTCGGAAGTGGTGAAGCCAGCGCTCATGCTGCAGACGCGCAGGTTCGGGTCCGAGGTCAACTGGCACGGAAGCGTGCGCCCAAGGTTGTATTGGATGAACTCGGAGAGCCTCGTCACGTTGTCGCCCTTGTAGAGGCGGACCGAGAGCGCACGGTCCGTGCCATCCCAGCTACTGGGCACGGTGAACACCATCATCGTCTGCGAGCTCTTCAAGTCCAGCGTCTGGGCCGTCTCCGGGGTGTACCACTTGGGAGTGTGGCTGTTCAGGAAAGGCGTGAAGGTGGTCGTCGTCCAGGCGGAGACCGCATTGGTGGCGGCGTCGCGGGTGCGAACCCGCCAGGTCCACGGCGCGCTCCCCAGCGGCAGTCGCACGGGGAAGGACTGAGAGAAGTAGGTGAAGCAAGTCCCAGGGCTGTCCGAGGAGGTGCAGCTGTTGCTCTCTTGCATCTGGAGGACGCCGCTGGAATCGAGCACCTGGATTTCAAAAGTGAAGAAGCTGGCGGGGTAGTTGGGATTGGGGGGCGGCATCCAGCGGAAGCGAGGGTAGTAGTCCGCGGCGCGCTCCCCCTCCACGGGCGAGGTCTGGACCGGCATGGGAATGCCTCCCGGTGTGCACGTGGTGGTGCAGCGGAAGGTGTCGTCCGCGGGCGTGGCCGTGTCCTTGCCGGAGACCTGCTCCCATCTGCCACTGTCCTGGGTGGTGAGGTTGGTGTCCGGGTCCATGATGCGCGCGGTGTCCGCCAGGGGCGTCTTGGCCGAGTGCGACTTGCGGCCGGTGCCGAAGCACGTGCCGGTGGAGTCTGCCGTGCACTCATTGGGGGCGGCGAAGGCGAACGACCAGAAGTACAGCTTGGGGGCGGCCACATGCCGGCCCGCCACGTCTGTCCACTCCAGGAAGTCTGGGAAGTAGGTGGTGCGTCCGATGAGGGGGATCATCGCGTCGTTGGCGTCTCCGCCCAGATCGTTGACGCCCGACGTCTTCGTCCACTCGAACACCACGCCCTTGGACTTCAGAAAGGAGACGTGCTCGCGGATCGCCTCGGTCGTGTACCGGTTGTTGAAGTAGGGCTTGATGGGGAGCCGGCTCCAGTAGGGGTCCAGCAGCGCCACGCGCTTGGGCTTGCGGCTGGCGGCCAGCGACGTGTCGTCGTACGCCAGCCGCGTCATGCCAAGGGCCATCTGGTTGCCCAGGGAGTGGCCCACGATCCGGATCTCCGGACCGGCATACTTCGAGAGCGCGGCCTTGTAGGCGGTGTAGAAGAGCTGACGGGCGGGCGCCGGAGCCTGGCTCGCGGTGTTGAACGTCCCATCACACTTGCGCCAGCGCAGGCGGTAGTCGTTGGCCGTCGTGGCGAAGTTGTTCGTCCAGATCTTGGCCTCCGGGCCGATGGGCGTCGGCAGCACATCGTCGTCATCCGCCAGCTGCGTCCAGTGGAAGATGCCCACGTTGTAGCCGGCATCCACCCAGGCATTGGCGACGTTGACGTTGCCCACGTCCCAGAAGAACTCCTCGCGGCCATTGGAGGTATTCGTCCCCGCCACGAGGTTGTCTTTGACCGTGCCCTTCTGCCAGCCGTGCACGTAGATGACCGTGGGCTTCGTCTTCGAGTAGTAGCCCGAGATATCTCGCCCGTCCGTATAGGCCTTCTTGGAGGTGTTGTTCTTGCCGTACCAGTACAGGCCATAGTCCAGGGAGTTGCAGTCGTAGGGCTTCGCGCTGCCGCCTTGGGCGACGACGGCCGACTGCAAGGTGGCGAGCTCGTCCTCACTCAGCACGGTGGGGGCCTGCTCGCCGAACTGCTCCTCGCTCCCCCACTCGGGTGGACCACACGCAATACTCAGAGCCACCGCGGGGACCAGCACATACAGGGCCGTTCTCATCTTCTCTCCTGGGAAGCGAGGAAGTCCGTTCTCCAAGCAAGGCTGAAGCCATTACCAAGTGGCTGAATCCATTGATGTAGGCTGCACCCGTTCGTCAGCGGTGGAGCGCGCCCGCGCACTCCACGTGTCCCAGCGTCGGGACACCTCTGGCGGTCGCGGGATGCTTGCGTTCGCCGCTCCCGGGGGCCGCATCCAGAAGTCACACGCGCGCTTCACACCTTTTTGGGGGTGCGTCTGTCTGTGCGGAGGACGTCACGGTCCTTCGAACTTCCTTCCCAGAAGAGGCCCCCTCATGAAGACGCACGCTCTGAAGCACCGCGGTGCCCCCCCGAAGTGGTCCGCCCGCATGATCGCCGGCGCGGCACTCCTGCTGCTCCCCGCGGCGACCTGGGCGGCGGAGGACGCGTGGGTCCCGGACCACGCCCACGCCACCTTCTTCCGCAACAACACCCTGCAGGACTTCACCGTCCAGGCCATGAGCCAGGTGAGCACGACCTCGGGGTGCTTCGTCGCCCCCGAGGACTACAAGTTCACCAACGGCACCCAGAACGTGCCTGTCGGCGCGGGCCGCGTCACGGAGGTGCTCAACATCGATGACACGGATCACTGCCTGGAGAGCGGCGATGTCTGGCGCTTCGTCCTCGCCATGAATGGATGCCCCACCACCCACGAGTTCCGGGTCCGCGGAGACGGCGCCCTCTCCGTGCGCGGCATCCCGTTCGTGACCTCGCCCCTCCTCACGTCGCTCGACTTCTGCGGAACCCTGGTGCCGACCCGGCTGTTCGCCCGGGGCTCCTACTACGAGTCCGGCGTCTACATCACGCTCGGCGTGGACCCGTACTCCGGCCTGGGGCCCACGCGCCAGCCCAGCGATCCCGACCAGCTCACGGTGACCAGCTACAACACGTACCTCGGCACCGCGTCCAAACCCGAGCGCTGCGAGCGCGCCGATGCCATGGCCCGGGTCCTCCCGCAGCTGGACACCGATGTGCTCGTCCTCGAGGAGATGAACCTGCGCGAGGCCGACTGCTTCGACGGCGTGGAGCTCGCCGCGTACCTCTGGACCGGCGACATGACTTCCACCAATGACGACCACATCGAGAACGACAGCTACGCGCGCTCCACCAGCGGGAGCGGCACCAGCCCCAATGGAGACGACAAGTATGGGCCCGCCAACGGCGCCTTCCCCTACATCAGCCAGTTCGTGAGTGGCATCCCCGTCAACGGGTTCGAGTTCGAGACGGGCGGCGTCGTCATCCTGAGCAAGTACCCCGTGACCATGATCGCCAACCGCACCTATGGCGACCGAAGCACCCCCGAGCAGAAGGGCTTCATCGTCGCCCGGATCCACAAGAGCGTGCTGGGGGCGGGCGCGCGGGACTACTACATCGTCGCCACTCACACGGATTCCGACGCGGATTACCGGCAGCCGCAGATCTGGGAGCTGTCGACCCAGCTGTCCCAGCTGGTCGCGAACCAGAGGATTCCGGCGGGCGCCCGGGTGATCCTCGCGGGAGACCTCAACACGACCGCCAAACAGGGTGAGCTCAGCCCGCTGGCCGTGGACGTCCAGTACTCCCCGGGCCCCGGCACCGAGAGCTACGGCCAGCAGACGCTGGCCAGTTACTACCCGTACAGCCGTGACTCGCGCGTGAACTTCTATCACAACACCGGCAGCACCGGGACCATCGACTGGGTGCTGCCCATGAGCGTTCCCACCGGGGGCTACGACTTCGCCGACCCCCGCTCCTTCAGCTGGCACGTGTTCCCGATTCGCGAGACCCGCTTCAAGTTCGCCGAGCTGTCCGATCACTTCGCCGTGACGGGTCGGTTCACGTACTGAAGCCGAAGCCCGGGAGGCTCCCCGCGAACAGCTTCCTGGGCTCCAGTTGCGCCGGGGCGGAGCCGTCATGGTGGAGGCTCCTCGACCTCGAGGTCCTTCATCCGCACCTCGATCAGCGCGCGTTGCTTGCCCCCCGTCGGCGGGGGCCGGCACGCGCCGCTGGCGGCGGGGTCTTGATGAAATCCACGAAGGCGCGCAGCGGTGTCGGAAGGTAGCGACGACCGGGGTAGTAGAGGAAGGGCCCGGAGAAGCTCAGCCACCACGGCTGGAGCACGGGCACCAGCTCTCCTCGGTCCAGGAAGGGCCGCAGCCAGTCCTCGAACAAGTAGATGATCCCGCAGCCTGCCACCGCGGCATGCACGGCGAAGTCCGTGGCACCTCCGAAACCGGCGACGAGCGGTCCTTTCGGCTCGACGTGGACCGTCTCTCCGCTCCGCTCGAACTCCCAGGCGTGCAGCGGGCCATTCGAGAAGCGCCACGCCAGGCAGTCGTGTTCGAGCAGCTCGCGGGGATGCGTCGGCTGGCCACGGCGAGCGAGGTAGGCGGGTGACGCGGCGGCGGCGTAGCGCTGGACGCGCGGGCCGATGGGCACCGCGACCATGTCCTTTTCGAGGGACTGGCCATAGCGGACGCCGGCGTCGAAGCCCTCCGCGACCACATCGATGCGACGCTCATCGGCGACGACTTCGACACGGATGTCGGGATACTTCGCGAGGAACGGAGGCACGATGCGCGGCAGCACGAGCTTTGCGACCGCGGTCGGAACGTTGAGCTTCAGACGACCCGCGGGGCGATCGCGGAAGTCGTTGACCCCATCGAGCGCGGCGCGCACCTCGCCGAGCGCCGGGGAGATCCGCTCGAGCAGGCGCTTTCCCGCGTCGGTGGGGGTGACGCTGCGGGTGGTGCGATGGAGCAGCCGAACCCCGAGCCGCGCTTCGAGTCGGCGGATGGCGTCACCCAGGCGTGAGGCGCTCGTACCGGCCGCACGGGCGGCGCTGCGAAAGCCGCCCTCACGGGCGACCGTCAAGAACGCGGTGAGGTCGTTCAGGTCATCCATCGATTGTGCAGATTAGCGCACAGCCCGTGCGGACTGTGATGGCTTCTCGCGCAGCGGTGGCCTCGCATATTTCGGGGGGCAACCCGTTCGAAGGAGGACCTCATGACCACCACCCCCCTCGCAGGCAGCTACCCTCTCGGTTCGTTCTCGGTTCGTCGCGTCGGCTACGGCGCCATGCAGCTCGCCGGTCCCGGCGTCTTCGGTCCGCCCAGGGATCGCAGGGCCGCAGTTGCCGTGCTGCGAGAGGCCATCGCTCGGGGAGTCGACCATGTCGACACCAGCGACCTCTACGGACCTCACGTCACGAACCAGATCATCCGCGAGGCGCTGCATCCGTATCGCGACGGCCTGGTCATCGCTACGAAGGTCGGCATGGTGCGCGGTCCTGCGGGCTCGTGGGAGCCTGCGTTCTCCGCGGCCGACATCGAGGTTCAGGTTCACGACAACCTGCGCAACCTCGGTGTGGACGTGCTCGACGTCGTGAACTTTCGTGCGAGCTTCAGCGCCACGGGCCCGGCCGAAGGCTCCATCGAAGCGCCCCTCAACGCGCTCGCGGAGCTTCAGCGTCGCGGCCTCGTGCGGCACATCGGGCTCTCCAACGTCACGCCGACACAGGTCGCGGAGGGGCGGAAGCTCGTCGAGATCGTCTGCGTACAGAACCACTACAACCTGACGCATCGCCACGACGACGCGCTGATCGACGAACTCGCCGCGAGCGGCATCGCCTACGTGCCGTTCTTTCCGCTCGGCGGGTTCACGGCGCTGCAGTCCAGCGCGCTCGACGCGGTGGCCGCGCGCCTGGGCGCGACGCCGAAGCAAGTTGCGCTCGCGTGGCTCTTGCGTCGCTCGCCGAACGTGCTGCTCATCCCCGGAACCTCGTCGCTCGCGCACCTCGAGGAGAACCTCGCGAGCGCCTCGCTGGTGCTGGGCGCTGAAGACGTGGCGACGCTGAACCGTGTCACCGCGCACACCTGACGGCCGTGCGTTCGCCGCGGGACGACGCGTGGCAGTCGAGAAGTCCTGCCCATGCACATCAGGCGCTCAGCCAGATGAGTGAGCAGCGTCCCGTCCTCGTCCACCCAGGGCTGCCGACAGGCGGGGAGAGGCTACCTTTTGTCGAGGTGAGGACCATGGAAGGTGTGGCCAGCGGCCTGACAGGCAAGGAAGCCCTCGGCTCGGACAGAGGCACAAGCGAAACACGCAAGGAGCGGCCTGACGGAGCTGGGCGGTGGAAGGGCATCCTTGGCAGGTTGAGACGGGAGTGGAAGCGCAACAAGCTGAGTGACGCGGCGGCCGCTCTCACGTTCTACGGCGTCCTCGCCTTCTTTCCCTTCCTGCTCATCATCGTCGCCCTGGCGGGCCTGGTCATCCAACCCGCGCAGGTGCAAGCGCTCGTCGGTGAGCTGGGGCGCGCGGCCCCCCAGGCATTCAGCCAGCTCCCCTCCGAGCAGCTCGCGGAGCTCACCTCCGGGCCCCGCAGGGGGCTGCTCACGTTCAGCGCATTGGCCGCGGTGTGGTCGGCGACCGCTGGCGTGGTGAATCTCATGAAGGCCCTCAACACCGCCTACGGTGTGACGGAGGGCCGTCCGCGCTGGAAGGTCTACGGGTTGGCGCTCGGGATGGTGCTGATGGGAGTCGTCCTGGCGCTGCTCGCGGGGCTCGTCGCGGTGGCCGCGCCAGCGCTTGCGACCCGGCTCGGACACCCCTGGACGATGCTCGCTGGCTGGCTGAGGTTGCCCCTCGCGGCGCTGCTGATGATGATCCTCTGGGGAACTCTCTACTCCGTACTCCCGGATACTCGGCGGAGGGCCAGGTTCATCATTCCCGGCTCCGTGGTGGGAGTGCTCGTCTGGCTGGCCGCTTCGCTGGGCTTCTCCGCCTATGTCTCGCACGTCAGCACGTTCGGCATCACCTATGGAGCCTTGGGAGGCATCGTCGTCCTGCTGCTGTGGATGTGGATCTCCTCGCTCGCGCTGATGCTGGGCGCCGAACTCAACGCCGTCCTCGCTAGCCAGCGCTCGGAAGACAAGAGCTGAGCCCACCTCGGTTCGGGGCAGGCGCCGCACCTGCTGACCCTGGTGGCCCGAGGCTCGAGCTACTTCATACGGCTCGCCAATCGGAAGGGTCTAGGACGAGCTCGGAGGGCTGCCGCCGCCTTCGTTGTCCCAGCCGTCCTCCCTCTGGCCCGAGCTCTGCCATGCGGCCGCAGCGTCCTCATGGGGCGGCAGAGGCGAGCTGCTCCAACTGCCGAAGTCTAGAAGCCGAAGGGTGCGCTCCTCGTCGCTCAAGTCGTAGGTCATCCACTGGCCGCCTACGAACACGCGATGCTTTCCCGGTGAGATGTCGGTGACCTCCAGCCAGTGCGGGAGCACAGGAGGGGAATGAAATGCGTCCTGGGCCGCCTTGGACAACGTATCCAGCCGAGACTCGAGTGAAAGGCGCTCCTCGGGAGAAAGCTGGCGGTAGGCCTTCGCAAGCTCCGGCGGGATGATGACGTGATAGGAAGAAGACATCATGGTGTACCTTGGCTTCCCCCATGCTCGACGCGTGGAAGGTCACCGCTGAAGGGGAACCTTTTAAAGATAGTCACGGCCGGGCGAGACCCCAGTGCCCTATGGAGGAGGCAAGCGGGCGCTTGGATGATGTCACTGGCGCGCCCGCCAGAGGCGGCACATGCACCGTGGAGCCCCGCGCGGCCAGGCTGACCTGCTGGGCCAATGGGTACGTGTCGGTCACGTAGTAGCCATAGGGGCCGAATTTGTCCGTCCCGTTGCAGATGTCGAGGTCTCCCGCGACTGTGAATTGTTGGAAATGCTGGCCTCTTCGGAGCTGCACAGAAGCGAGCGCTCTCCGGATTCAGTAGTACACGCCGTCCAGTTTCTCGATGACGGCCCGGATGGCTTCCGGGGTGGTGTCATACCGCTTCGCGAGTTCCGGAGCTGAGTAAGTCACGGCCACCATCGGAACCGGGCTCTCCGCGAAGCCCTGCACCACGACAGGCCCGATCCTCGAGGGCCAGGACAGGGCGCTCAGCTCGCGCCCCCTGCTCACGGGGTCGAAGATGGTAAAGCAAGGCCACCGCGGGAGACGTAAGCTGTTGACATCGCACGCGAGGAAGCGACATCCGTGCAATCGCGCCTCGGAGAAATCACAATCCACAATGCTTCCCTTGCCAGGAGCATATGGCAATTCCCCAAAATCATTCCCGATCAAGTGGCCCTTGAAACGGCAGCCCTGCAAGTGGGCTGTCTCCCAGCGGAAGTCTCTGAGTGGTTTCTTGAAGATGAACGTGCAGTCGATGAATCGCGCTTGGGGAATGACCAGGTCGCGCGAGGCCATCCCCAGCACGAGCGTGCAGTCACTGAGCGTCAAGTCGGGCCCTAGAAACAGAATGACCTTGGAGCCGAATTCAAGCTCCTCCTGAACGAGCGTCATGTGTTCGAGGTTGACTTGAGTCAATTTGCCGTCCTCCCACTTCAGAACGGGATCATTCGAAAGAAGCTCTGCGCCAGGCGACGCCCGTGCAGCTCCAGGTTCGACCTGGTTCCGGAGAGCACCTCATACTGAATGCCAGTGGCAGGGTCAACCGCATCAACTCCCTTGTCGTTCCAGCGCAACTGGTTGAACTCTCTTCTCAGCATCTTCTCCACCCATTGCCCCCGAAACATGCGCTCTGTGATACGAGCCTTCAGGTAATTCCCAGTCGCTCTGGCGTTGCGAATCGCTTGCGCTTGCTGCTCTGTGAATTTGTCAGGACCCCATTGATTGCGATAGCGCACCGCCGATTCCACCAAGCGGTCCCCTACGGGATCACTGAGGGGAATCTCGTTGCTGGATTGTCCAGGTCGCAGGTGCCAGCGCTGGCCGTTCTCCAAGAAGACCTGCTGGTTACCTCCTCGGTGACGGATGAGGGTGGTGACACTCGCCCGCGCCGCCGCGGTCTCTCCCGCCGCAACCGCCCCGCTGCTCCCGGGACGACGAACCATGAGGGTGAAGGTCTGCTCCTCTGCGGCTGCTACCGCCTCCACCTCGGCCGCCGCGGCCAGCCTCAGCCCCCGCGCCTCGGCCCACGCCGCCGCGCGCTCGAAGCCAGGCAGCTTCGGTAGCTTCGCGGCGAACCTCGCCGCCCCGCCCGAAAGCACTGTCGTCACCAGCAGCACCAACACCCGCGCCGTGTTCTCTCCCATCACCTTGCGGAATCGCTCGCTGGCCTGCTCTATCTGCGCGTAGGAGGTGGCTCGATCCACCTCCTGCACCAGCGCGCCCCACCCATCCATCAGGCTCCAGACCGCCTGCACTGGCAGCCACGCCAGCAGCGCCACCGTCAAGCTCGCGGCCAGCACCTTGCTCACCGGCTCGGGCAGCAGCCATAGCAACAGGTAGAAGCACCCGGTCCACACCACCATCGACACCAGCACCGCGGGCGACACCATGTCCTTGAGCGAGGCCCGCGTCTCCTGCAGTACGCCTCTCAGCGCGAGCGCCAGCCCCAGGGTGCGCAGGTCTTCACGCGTCAGCGTAGGCCCGTCAGTGTAGAGCCCGAGGCAATCTCCCCCTCCGTAGTCCCTCTGACACATCCGCTGGTAGCCGCGCCCGAGCTCCGCCACCGAGGCCGCCTCCAGCGGGCTGTCATCCTCCAGGGGCATCAGCCGCACCACCCGCTGTCCCTCCAGGTCGGCTCGCAGGTTCGCGCGTAGCTCTCCCTCCATGAGCCAGCGCCCCAGTTCCTGGGGATCCGTGGAGGGCGCAATCTCCGAAGCCAGCATCCTCATGGCTCGCTGGAAGTCCTGCTGGGGCACCACCACTGGCTCAGGCTGGCCCGTGTCCTGGCTGATCACCCGCACCTCGTAGCGTGCGGCGGCCGGTGTCGATTCGGAGAATTCCCCGTCCGGATACACCACTCGCGGGGTTCCAGAGCAGGCCACCAGCAACACCAGGAACAACGCTCCCACTTCGCGCGGGTTCATGCATCCTCCCTCACGTCGGAGGCCGTCATGCTACGAACGCCCCCAGAGCGAAGCGATGACCCTCCAAGTCCTCCTCCGTATCCCGGCCCTTGAGGAGATCTGGCAGCACGCCATCAAGTTGATCATGAAGTACGATCTGACAGGAGCCTCGATGGTGCCCGACTGAGGAGGCACCCTGAGCGCAAATCGGATGCGATTCTACGAGTTGAGGGAGAACCGAGCGCCGGGCCACACAGGGGACATCCGTGCCGCATCCAAGTGGTTCCTCCCCGGAGCGAAGTGTCCGGGGTGCCGTGCGACATGGGCCAACGCGGCGGTGGCTTACCCCTGCGTCGACCTCTCACGCCATCCCCAGCAGGCGGCGTTCGTGGTGCCAAGGGCTGAGCCTCTTCATGAGTTCGAACGGCTGCGTGAGCTGATCCGCCCCTGGGCTCCTGAAGGAGCGCCTCTTCCTCCCGGAACGCGGTTCGGTCCCCTTGTCGGGAAGGCGTGGGGGCGCTTCGGCTCCTTCTTCTTCCAGAATCCCTGGACGCTGCTGGTGCGACGCGAGGCGATGGAGGCGCTGCAACAGGCCGGCCTTCGGGGGGTGGCGGGGCGTAAGCCCGAGCTGAGCTTTCGTCAAAAGAAAGAGCTGCCAGACCTGCTGGAGCTCCAGCTCATGCCCTGCGGATTGTTGCACGCGGACTGCCTGCGCCAACGTCCAGCGCCTCGGGATGGATGGAATCCTCTTCCACGAGCTACCGCTGCGCTGAGCGGCGAGACTTATGAAGCTCTATGCGTTCAAGGGGACGGAGCCACGTTTCACAGACAACCTGGGGAATGCAAAGCACGAGTGAGGGCTGCCCGGTGTACAGCCCTGTGCCGCGTGTCGCGCGGGAGGTGGGAGCATCGGGCTTCGGTATCCGTGCGTGGACTTCTCGCACCCCGCAGCACCCGGTGCCTGCCACCCCACCTGCCGCAGGCGAACACGCCGAAGTCGAACGTCCTGCTGAGCAACTCGGCCCAGTCCATTCGTGACGTCCCCTGCTTCGGGGTGCGCCCACCCCTGACTGCAAGCCTTGACGCGGGGCTTCTCCAAGAGCGGCAGGCTACTGGCCCGTGACGGTGACCGTTCCCAGGACGGGCGTGGGGGATGTCTGGCTCGGGCTCAACCAGAACGTGCTGGTGCCGCCCTTCGGCACGTAGGGCCAGACCGCGGTGAAGGTGTTTCCGCCATTGCACGCCCAGACCTGCTGAATACCGCCGCTGTTCTGGACCCACACGCACATGCCCGTGTGGCCGGAGCCGGAAAGATTGTACGAGATCGTGGTGCTGCCATTCTGGCCCTCGGGAACGGTCACCACCCTAGGCGATGCGGAGAGGGTGGGGGCCGTTCCCTGGCGCCCCGTCACGACGACCTGGGCGATGTTGGGCGAAGGCGAAGCGCTGCCTCCATTGCTGATCCACACGGTCGACGTCCCCCCCGCAGGCACATAGGGCCAGACCGAGCTATGGGCACCGCCACCGGAACAGCCCCAGAGCTGCGCGCCTCCACCCGAGTTCTGGATCCACACACATGGATTGCTGTAGTTGACCGTGTTCCAGTTGATCGTCGTGGAGCCCCACGACAGTCCATAGGGCACCGTCACGGTCTGCGGCGAAGCCGAGATGCTCGCGGATTGAGGGTAGCAATTCGTGTCCCCTGCAACGCAGGACACGTGCTGCATGACCGAGTCCGGGCCTGAACCCGGGCACGACGCGGGCAGGTTCATCTGAATCACCTGCCATCCTGGCGGGACACCCACCGCGGAGCAGTAGCGCAGGGTGCCTCCGACGGGGATGTCATGGTAGGACCGATAGGTGTATTGATTGAAGCACGCGCCGCCGGGCAGACAGATGCTGTAATAGCCGCTGGTATAGGGGTACGAGCAGGTCGGGACATTGGCCATCTGGACCACCGTCCATCCGTTGGGCGGCAGAGGGCCCTGCGCAGTCGCGCAGTTCGGCCCCGAGGTGGCGTTCGTGCCGATGCCGGACGTGTCAGCCTTCGGCAAGGCCAGGAACGGCAGGGTCGTCACATCCAATACGTCTGGCGCAGTCGTCCCGCCGCTCAGGGGGCGCAGCTCATGGGCTCCAGTGGGGGCCCGGTCGTCCCGTGCCAACCCTTCATCGCCCTCGGGGCTTGCCACGGCGGGGCCCGCCAGCAGGGATGCCAGCGAAAGGGCTGCGATCATCATTGCCTTCATCAGATGGGTTCCTTTGGAGTGCGAGGGACTCTTCCCCGGCAAGTCCAAGGAGACCCTGGCCCAACAAGGTATGCAGGGAGGACTTGTATTTCAGTTCGAGCGGAATTTACGGCCTGGGCCGGAAGAGCTGTCGTTGCGGCAATAACGGAGCCCCTCGCGCCGCCCCATGCGCCCGATGTGGCCGGGTCTCATCGAGCGGCAGGAGCTCGAGTACGTGCGGCACGGCAAGCATGTGTCACCCCTTCATGCGAGGAGGTGATCAGGTTGGAAGGCCGCCACGGTTTCTGCGCAGGTTCATTCGCTCGAACGACTCAATGCCCCGGCCTCGGCGGAGCACCCGCGGTGCTCTTTCGCCGGAGGCGTTGATCACAAGGTGGCGAGCTCAGGCTTGTGGCCGAGCGCGGCTTCGCACTCATGGGTCGTGGTGTAGTGGAGCCTGACCGACTGCCCCATGGGTTCGCCGGGCCAGCGAATGTTCGCGGAACGGACCTCGCCAACGTCGCCCCAATGGATGTGTATCTCTACCGCGAAGTCGTGGAGGCTGGTGTTCCGCGGATTGCGAACGAGATAGATGCCGATGAACTCGTTGCGCCGATCGTTGTCGTATTTGAGCTTGTAGCCGTGAACATCGGTGTTGTTCGCGAGCGCTTGGGTGATCCGATCCGCGTCATATCTGTCCATGGCCGCGATTATATCGGGAGGGGCTCGCGGGGGGGAATCGTTCGAGCGCCTCCGACAGTTCCTCGGCCATGGCCACATTCGTCCACAGCGCCCCCTCCGGAAGCTGCTCGCAGTCGTCCGACTTGAAGCGGTCAGCCCGTTCGGGCCCGCTGGCCATGTCGCGTGGGTGGAGACGGCACGGACTCGGGGCTGCGTGACGCGCTCACCCGGTGGTTCGGACCGCCCACGCTGGCGTTGCGCGGCTCGCACCCACGACAAAGCATCGTGCTCGACCGTGAGCCTCATCTGCCGGGTCGCCTCCGGGCCCCTGACGAAATCTCCCCTCCACCGCGCATCGCGCGGACGGGTCGGGCATCTGACCGGCGCACGAAGGTGCGGGATTCAACCCTGGAGGACAACGACATGAAGATTGGAATCATTGGCGCGGGCTTGATTGGCGGGACCCTGGCCCGGCGCTGGGTGCAGCTGGGGCATGAGGTGTCCATCGCGAACTCTCGCGGGCCGGAGACGCTCGTGGACCTGGCGAAGGAGACGGGCGCGAAGGCCGTCACCGTCCAGGAGGCGGCCAGGGCGCCCGACGTCATCGTGGTGACCATCCCCCAGAAGGCGGTGCCCGCGCTGCCCAAGGGCCTCTTCGCGAACACGCCCAAGGACGCGGTGATCATCGACACGGGCAATTACTACCCCGTGCGCGACGGCCAGATCCAGGCGCTCGACGACGGCCAGGTGGAGAGCGAGTGGG
This sequence comes from Hyalangium gracile, assembly GCF_020103725.1. Taxonomy (NCBI): domain Bacteria; kingdom Pseudomonadati; phylum Myxococcota; class Myxococcia; order Myxococcales; family Archangiaceae; genus Hyalangium; species Hyalangium gracile. The sequence continues at coordinate 121,232 of NZ_JAHXBG010000031.1, forward strand.
TCGCGTCGCTCATCGGCCGTCCGGTCATCAAGGTCTTCAACAACATCTTCTTCAAGAGCCTGGGCGAGAATGGCAAGCCCCAGGGCACGCCGGGGCGCATCGCGCTGCCGGTCGCGGGGGACTCGCCGGAGGCCAAGGCCAAGGTGCTCAAGCTGGTGGAGGAGCTGGGCTTCGACGCCATCGACGCCGGCAGCCTCGCCGACTCCTGGCGCCAGCAGCCCGGCACCCCCGTCTACACAGGGGACAAGGACGCCGCGGGCGTGAAGGCGGCCCTGGCCGAGGCCAAGCGCGAGCGCCTGCCGGAGTACCGTAAGGCCTCCAACCAATGGCTGAAGGACTTCCTCGCCAAGCAGGGCTGAGCGCTCCCGCCAACGGCTCGAGCGCCTCGTCGTCGAATGGCGCGGCGGGCGGCATTGCCCGCTGCCAGTTTCCCCCCAGGGCTGCGCGGTTTGTCCACCCGCGGCCCTTCTCGGCACCTGCGCTCCGGGCTCACCAGTACTTGAAGCTCAGGAACGTCGCGCCCCAGTCGCCGATGGCATCCACGGTCATGCACGCCAGCCGGCCGTTCTCCCCCAGCAGGGTCAGGGGCTTGCCCAGGTAGGGCAGGCAGCTGAGGAGGTTCTCGTACAGCGGAGAGCCTGCGTACGTCTCCGGCCAGTCCAGTGAATACAGCACGTAGATGCCCATCATCATCAGGCCGTAGCCGACGTTGGCGACCAGCGAGACTTGCTGCCACGCCGTGCCACTGACGAAGATGCCAGCAACCGTGAGGACGAAGGGGGCGATCTGCAGCGCCCAGATGACGTAGTCCTGCACCTGATCATTGCTCACGGGCACCGGGAACCCCAGCCCCTGCACCAGCAGGCTGAGGGTGGCATAGATGCCCACGGTGACGTTCGAGGGCGTCTCCTGCTGATCCATCAACATGTCGAGCACGGTGTACACGTAGTAGCTGAGCGTGTAGCCGATGTGCATCAGCTCGCTCCCGGCGTCGCCGAGCGCGGCAACCGCCGAGCCTCGGGCCTTGTGGATGATCGTCGCCGGGACCGCCACCAGCAGGGTGCAGACGTTGAGCAGCGACAGGTCATCGCCGGTGATGAGGCGGTAGAGCGCCGAGAAGAAGGACAGATCGATCGACTGCTTCAGCCACCCCACCACCGAGTCGAGCACCGCCTCGAGGAACCGCAGGAAGTCCTTCACCACGGCCGCGGCGAACCGCACCAGATCGACGACGAAATCCGCCATCAGTCCCAGGATGTCCTGGAAGCTCTTGGTCACGAACTCCTCCGGGTGCGTGAACAGGAGCTGGAAGTTCGAGACGAACCCGGACAGCTCTCCTGGCAGGTTCGCGAAGCTGGAGGTCAGGGCGGTAGTGGCCTGCTCGAGGAACCGCGGGAAGGCCGTGCCTACCGAGCCCCCCAGGGAGGGGAGCGCCCAGAGCGAGGTGACGTCGTTGAAGCGCTCCAGGATCCACTGCAACGGGGCATAGGCTCCGTCCGGTACGAGCGTGAGCGGGTTCGTGCCGCCCTGGGTCTGTGACTGGAGCGTCGTCGAGCCGATCTGGCCCAGGACGGACTTGAAGGCGTTGGCGATCTGGCCCTCCATCCGCTGAAAGAAGGTGTCCACGTCTCCCAGGCCGGCGGAGATCTGATTGCCGAGCCACGTCTGGAACGTGCTCACGTTGTCCAGGATGTAGGAGGCGAGCTTCCGCTGGGTCTCGATGATGTCCCGCCACTCGAACAGCCAGCAGAGCCACTCGATCACCTTCTCCAGGTCCTGGACGACCGTCTTGAGGAAGCCCACCACGACCGTGAAGGCGTCCTCGAGCGTCTGGACGGTGAGGTGGTAGACCTTCTTCATCTCATCGATGAACACCTCGATGGACGTCTCGACGAAGCCCTCGGCCCATTGCCAGGTGAGCGAGAGCACCTCGCCCGCCCCGTGGATGACGTCGCTGATGAAGTCACCGAAGGAGCCCAGCAGCCTCGAATCGCCAGGGCTCGCCGGGTTGCGTGGCGCCCGCGGCGCCGTATCGCTCAGCGGTGTGAAGGACAGGCCCGTGTCTCCCACGACCAGCGTCCAGTTCGGGATGTCCCCGGGGCTGAGGGGGCGCCCGGGAGCCGGTCCCGAGGCCACGTACGCCGTGTCCGGCATGGAGTCCGGGAAGGCCAGGTAGCGGGTCGCGTCGGCCCGCGGGCGGCTCGCCGCGCCGCGAGAGCTTCCACCGCCCAGGCTGTTCCGGATCGTCCTGGCGATCGTCTCCTGGCTCGACACGTTCTGGTACTTGCCCTTGAGCAGGGGGTTGCCCTGGAAGTCCTTGGCCTTGTCGGCGGCGAGATCCTCCGCCTGGACCTGGGAGAGCTTCGTCGTCACGCCCTGGCTCAGGTAGATGACGATGCTCTCCTGGGGCTGCATGAAGTTTCCCCAGAGGCTCAGGTTGGGGACGAGGAGCTCCGTGGTCCTCAACGAGATGCCCAGCTCTCCGGACGCATCGGTGACGAGCCAGGCGGCCTTGTCCACGTCCACCGCATAGTTCTGGCCCTTCACCGTGAGGGTGGCGGGGCCGCTGGCCGTCAGCTTCACGGGCTGGAAGGCGCGCGGGTTCTTCCGGACGTCCACCAGGCGGAGCTGGGCTCGGAAGGCGGGAGTCTTCGGCACGGGCTGGGAGCCCGAGGTGTCGTAGTCATCCGCCAGGGGCAGCGTCTGCACGAAGAACTCGTGAGTGATGCCGGAGAGGTTCACCGCGCCGAGGGTGTACGCTCCATCGCCGATGCACAGGAAGTACGTCACCCCGTTCTCGGTGGTGGGGCCGGGAGTGATGGTGCCCTGGCTGGTGTATTGAAAGCTCACGGCGTTGACGCCCGCGGCCACATCCACGGCATACAGCTTCGCCGCGTCCGTGGCGAAGTAGGCGGTGCCATCCGAGACCGCGACGTTGGTGACGATCCGCTCCCCCGGTGAGAAGAGCCAGAGCTGCGCTCCGGTGCTGGCATCCAGGGCGTAGAGGTTTCCGCCGTCGCTCGCGGTGTAGAGGGCTCCGTTCGCGTAGAAGGGTGCGGCGGTGAGGGGGCCCTCCATCACGGCCTCCCACTGGACCGTTCCGGTCGCGATGTCCAGGGACTTCAGCGAGCCGTCGCCGCAGGCGACGTAGACGGCTCCCGGTCCGACTCCGGGGTCCGCCGAGATCAGCGTCTGCCCGTTGTCCGGCTGGTACTGCCACTGAATCTGGCCTGTCTTGATGTCCAGCGCGTAGAGCACGGACGTCTGATCGTCCTCGCGCCAGGCCGAGACCAGCACGGTCTCGTCATAGACGATGGCCCGGGACATGCGCAGGCTCAGGCCGTTGGCGGGCAGCAGGAGCTTGCGCCAGACACGTGTGCCACTCCGCGAGTCCACGGCGTCGAAGAAGCCCTGCTCCTGGCCGAAGAGGAACATGCCCTGGGCGAAGAGGGGCGTGACCCGGATCGTCCCTCCCGAGGTGTACCCCCACAGGCGGTGTCCGTCCGTGGCGCTGAAGCCCTCGAGGAATCCCGCGAGGGTGCCCACGGCGATGACGCCATTGCCCACGGCCGGGTTGCCGGCGGAAGGAGAGTGGATGCCACTGTTCCACAGCTCCCGGGACGTCTGGGTGTCCAGGCAGTGGAGCGCGTTCTTCCCGTAGCTCGTATAGAGGAGCTTCCCCTGGAAGAGCACGGGAGACTGGGTGTTCCACACCGCCGGGACGTTCGTGCTCCACACCAGGGTGGGGTCGGAGTCCCGGGGAAGCGGGGAGGAGGCGGCGTTGGTCGAGGTCATGCACCCAGACTAGGAGTCCGACCGCCGCACGATCTTGTCCTGAAGCGCCAGGAGCTTTGTCCTCGCACGCCACGCGGAGTGCATCCAGCCCCGCGGGGTCTACCGAGCGCTTCGTCGAGGCGGTTCGCCAGCTGGACCTGGACGGAGTGTTCTTTCAGGCGCTGGAAGTGCGGTGAACCAAGGGTGTTCGCCTGCCCGTTTACCCTCTACACGGCTTCGATTGCCGCCGGCCGTATTTCCTCCAGAGTCGAGGGAACCTGCGCATGAGCGCATCCCCATCCTCTTCCCACTTCTCCCCAGTGGGCGCAGGGCGGCGCGGGTCCGTGTACGGTGGAATCTCCCGGCCGGTCGACTCCTTGTAGGCGCGAGCAGGGGCATACAGGAACGCCTCGAAGAAGACATCCTCGACCCCTGGAGCGTCGACTACGTCAGCGAGCGATTCCGCGTCCTCCAGCGCAGCTTCGAAGACGCTACGGCCCTGGGAGATGACCCATGCCCCTGAGGCATCCCCTCAAATAACCCCGAAGGCATGGCGGAAAAGAGGCTGCTGGCTGAGGAGTTGAGCGAATCGCTCGATGAGAGGGCGCAGACGGTGCTCAGGCATGTGGGGGATGGCTTGGTAGTACAGGCAGCCCTGGCGAAACAGGGAGTAGGTGCGGCGCTTATCGGTGTTGGCCTTGAGCTGACGCTCCATGCCCAGGCTCTCACCTGCGGCGCCCAGCAGCGTCAGCAGTGCACAGGCCAAGGCGCTGAGCAGCAGCAGTCTGTCTCTGCGCTCCGGCTCGGCGATGCGCACCTGGGACAGGCCCATGCCGAACCTCAGGTCCTTGATGTCCCGGAAGCTCTCTTCAATGCTGAATCTGCGGCTGTAAAGCGCCACCACTTCGGCCGCTGAGGCCAGGTGCAGGCTGGTAGCCAGGCACCACGGCTCCTTCATGCCCTTCTTCTTCACGCACACCACCGCGCCTACCTGCGTGCAGTCCGCAGTGACGAGGGCCTGGGGCAGTTTGCGCAGGTGGCCGGCTTTGGGCACCCAGTCTGCCGCCGTGCGCCGCTCGCCCTTGTCGCTGGTGACGGTAATGCACTGGCGGAAGCGCACCACGTACTCAAAGCCCACCTGCCCCAGCAGGGCGTAGAGCTTCTGGTCGGCGAAGCCCCGGTCCGCCACGAGCGTCACCCTCACCTCTGCAGGGATGAGCTCGCGCAGCCTGAGTACCACCGCATCTTCCACCTCGTTGCGCAGGCCCTTGAGGGTGGATTTCTGCACGCTCAGCCATACCAAGGGCGTAGGCCGTCCATGCTGGGTTATCAGCGAGGCCACCAGCGTCGTCTGGTCATCGGCCTCGAAGTCCGTCCAGTCCAGCGCCACCAGCGCTTCGCTACGCTGCCCCAGCACGTACGGCACCCAGAGCGAGAACAGCTTCCACACCGGTATGCCCGTGTTGGACAGCAACCGGTCCACCTGCTTTATCCCGTGCTTGCCCTGCGTGCCTCGAGCCATCGCCAGCGCTTGGCCGATGGCGTACACCGACAGGCTCGCCGCGTGGATGACGCCCAAGGTAGCCAGCGACAGCGACAGCACTCGCTTGGCGTGCAGATCCTCTTCGAAGAGGCTGGCGAGGAAGGTATGCACCTGCTGCTGGGTAATAGCGGAGGATGTCACCCGCCGAGTAGTAGGAATTCCACCCTACCTATCGCATCAAACGACCGGCGTGCCGCTTGCCTGCTTGCCCGCAAGATGAGGGGATGCCTCAGCCCATGCCCGAAAGTCCGTAAAGCCATCATCCGAGCAGCCCTCCGCGATGAGATACGCCGCGCCCCACAGGTCCCAATGGAACGCCGCATCCATCTGCGCGAGAAGGAAGTTCCGAAACTCCACGATCTCCTCAGGGGGGAGCGCGAGTAACAGCGCCCTGAGTTCCTCGAGCTGCTGCTCCATGTTCCCATCCACCTGGGTGGGTCGGAAGCTGCTCCGGGACGACATGACGATCCGCCAGAACTTCTCGCTATCCATGTGGGTATGCCTTCATGGGATAGGCCACCTATATCCCATCGCGCTGCTCAATCACTGGAAGCTCCCGGTTCAAGAGGCCTGGGACGAAGTCACCTGCCCAGTCCGTTGTGCCCCATAGGGCCTCGGCCTCTTTCTTCAGCTCTCGGAACTCCTCGGCGGAGATCTCGATTCTTGCTCGCACCACCTCGCCGCTCATGTAGGCCTTGTAGTGCTGCGATGACAGCAGTGACTCCTTTTGCTGGAGGATGAAGAGCCCCTGCTCATCCTCCAATATATAGGGCGCCATGACATACCTGGACATCTTTAGACCTCCATGGTGTACACCTTGGTGCTGTCCTGCTGAAGCAACCTCGCCCATTGATGTTGACTGTCCCCTCCCCATGAGGAGCCTTTCCTATATGCAGGGGAGGAGCGGAAGCGAGCGGCCGTACCTCACCGATGAGCCCTGACGACCGAACGCCCCAGGCACCACCGGGAATCCGTTGGTGGCCAAGTCTAACTCTCGGGCGATCGCTGTCGGCGCGGGCCGCACGCTGGCTCCCGACTGGATGAAAGGGCGCCCGGGGGCTGGGAAAACGAGCTGCTCGTTGCGTCTCTGCTGCCGACTGGGCACGTCGCGGCCTACAGCGTGCCACTCGTCGAGGGCGCGTTCCTTTGGGGCGGCAAGGTCTACCGCTGAGCTGCTCGCCGACTCTGGCGCTCCGGGGGGCGAGCTGCGAAACTCGGGCGCGCTCCGACTGCTCTCGCCGTCGAGCGTGGCGGTCAGCCCCCTGCCATGAGGATGTGTCCATGCTCCATCGAGCTTGCAGCGCCCCCCTGTTACTGCTCCTGCTCTCAGCCTGCGCCACGATGGATTCGAGCCTGGAAGAGTGGGAGGACCCGAGTCCGAGATTCGCCAACCTTCAGCGGGCAGCGCAGTACCCCTGGACGGACGACGGACATTGCGTGGTGCGCGAAGCCTCCAACGAATGGCCGATCCTGGCGGAGAGGTGCTTTCACGCGCTGGATCGCGACAGGGTCAGGTTTCGCGATGTCACGAGAAGATGCGCTGTCGCTTCTGCTCCTGCGGCTGCGGCTGCCGTGCCCATGGGCGTAGCGCTCTGCGTCTTTGCGTCGCCGGTGGTCGTAACTGGAGCAGTGATTGTCATTGGCACCGTGGTGGTGGCGGTTCTCATCAAAGAGAGCCTTGATGCTTATGACCGGAGCGCCTCCCATGAGCGTGCGAAGCGCAAGGCTCAGACACGGCCATTCAATCAGCAGGAACCCGTGATGAACAGAGAGCCCACGCCGAGGAGCTTGGGTCGGGATTGGCTCCCACCCGTGTCATCCAATCCGACGGAGCGCCGCCCAGAGTGCGAGCCCATCCCGGTGCCACGCGCGACCAAAGATGATCCTCATAACGAGTGCGCCGATACGTTTCCGCCTAACCGCTATCCCGGCAGGGACGTGAGCGTGAGCGGAATACGCTTCGATGCGCTGCAAGCCGGGGTTCGCGTGCTGTGGGAGATCAAGACCCATCAATTTGACAAGTATAATGCCTTCATCCGGGATCGGGAGATTGAGAAGGAGTTGAAGCAAATAATAAAGGAGCGAGACGCTGCGGCGGCCTGTGGATATGACTTCGTCGTCGGGGTGAGCACCCAGGCGCACAAAGACGCGCTGCTCGAGGAGCTTCCCAGGCTCAATGTCGTCGTCACGGGGTGCACACGATGACCAGGCGTAGAGCCCTCACCCTCATCGTCTACGCTCCCGCGCTCGTGGGAAAAGATGGCCGCACGCTCAATGTCATCCGTGGGATGGAGACGGCGCTCCCCGGCTTGAGGCTGAATTGGCGGCTCTCCGCCGGCGGGCGCCCCATCGCATTGCAGCAGCGCGACGCGTGGCTCCTGGAAAGTGTTGAGGACGGAGGATTTCCTCTCATCTGCAACGGGCACGAGCGTTACCCCGTGACGGTTATGGGATTGGAAAACTCGGCACTCTTCAGCCCAGGCGGTCAGTCCCAGTTTGAAGTGCATGCAAAGCTGCCACTAGACGAGCCAGTGGTCGCGGCGGCGCCGGCTGTGCTTGAGGCTGTGGCGGAGGGGGCGCACTCATTCTGGGGGCATGCGTCGCCGTATGGTTACGGCTCGGAAGTCGCGCAGCAGTTTCGCCGCTCGCCTCATGGGCCGGAGCGCTCGCCCCGTGGGCTTCCCATGCTCAACCTTCCAGAGAAGCTCCCCGCGCCTGAGATTCCCTGTTTCCTCGGGTGGCTGAACTATTGGTCCGCCGCAGCCGCGCGAGCCATCGGGTTCCCGGATCCTGCTCGCGACTCCGAGTTGCTCGAGCGGGCGCGGCGCACGGAGTCGGGGGGGTGGGTCGTGCAACTCACCGATGCGCCGCTCGATTACGACAACCCCGCCCACCTGGACGCGCTCAAGCGGGCCTACGAGCGCTTCCCGGAGATCGGCGGTCGCGCGGCACCGTGACCCCTCCTCAGCTCGGGGCGCCCTGCGCGGGCGCGGGGTTGAGGCGCGCAGGGGCACTGCATGTGTCCTCTGTGTGCCCCTCCAGCGGGGAATTGAACGGGACGAGAAGGGATGAGACGGAACGGAGCGGGGGAACGAGCCGGTGTGAGCTCAAGGCGTTAGCCGGTAACAGCGCGACCTGCTTAGGATTTTGCCTTCAGCCTTGCTGCGGGTTCGATTCCCGCCGCCTCCAGCCCGAGAAGCCAAGGGGTCTGGGTTCCTCATGAAGCCGCCGAGGGTGAACTCTATTCTTCATACGGCTCAGTCCTCCCCTGGGTTGAGTCCCCACTGCTTGAGCCGCTTGAAGAGGGAGGAGCGGGCCAGCCCCAGCTCCTTGGCGGCGCGGTCCTTGTGGAAGTGGCAGCGGCGCAAGGTGCTCTCGATGAGCTGGCGCTCCAGGCGCTGCATCATCTG
>NZ_JAHXBG010000032.1 GCF_020103725.1 Hyalangium gracile
AACCTCGTAGGCCCCGAGGCTCGACGGTTCGACAACACGGCGCTCCTTCGCTTTCTGCGCCTACCGAAATAGGTTCTTAGGTCCAGGCTCGCGGTGCTGGTCGAACAGGTCGGAGAGCCCGAAGCCCGGCGCATCGTAGGGCTGAGTCGCGGAGCCTTCGCCCGCTCGCTCGCTGGGCTCGGCGTCTACCCTGGCACCGTCGCGCTTGTCAGGGTCGCTCTAGACGCGTGGTGCGCCCCGATTCCTGATTCTACTCGGGGGCCGCTGTGAAGCGCGCTCTTGAGGCAGCGGTCGCGATGCGCGCGGCGGTCGCGCTCCTTACCATCGACGAGGTCTCTCAGACGCTGCGCTGCTCCCGCCGCCGCGTATTCGAGTTGCTCGCTACTGGTACGCTCGTCCGTGGCCCCAAGTATGGTCGGCAAACGGTGGTCCTCGCCGAGTCCGTGTTCGCTGCACTTGAAGCGGAGTACCACCCGCCGCCCCCCACTTCAGAGCCCCGCCGCGTCCGCTCGCCCAGGTCGTTCAAGGCGGAGCTCGACGAACTGGCCGAGCGGCAGCGCACTGAGTGGAAAAAGCGGCCCTCTAGATCAGTCGCCTGATCCGATTCCCGATTCCCGGTCGAGCGAATGCACGCGCATTACACGAACCTTGAGACCCCCGCTCCAACTGGGCCGCTCGCGACGATGGGACCCACCCTAGCTCGGCACGGCTGGGCAGTTGTCCCCCTGCATTCCATCTGTCCGGATGGCTCCTGTACGTGCGAGCCGCGCCGCGATGGGAAGGAGTGCAGGGCGCGCGGCAAACACCCCTGGGTGTCGGACTGGCCGGACATGGCCACCACCGATCCCGAGCAGATCGCAGCGTGGGCAGCACGTTACCCGGGCGCCAACCTGGGGATCGCTACGGGGACCTTCTCAGGGATCATCGCGTTAGACGTGGACCCCAAGAACGGGGGGCCCGATTCCCTGGCCGAGCTGATCGCCAAGCATGGTCCGATGCCCGCGACCACGCGCCAGATCACGGGCAGCGGTGGGGAGCATTGGTACTTCAAGGCTCCACCGGGCATGTCCGTAACGAACTCCGCCGGGAAGCTCGGTCGCGGTCTCGACGTGAGAGGGGACGGCGGGCTTGTAGTGGTTGCCCCGTCCCGCTCGGACAAGGGCCCATACAACTGGGCGCCCGGCTGCGCTCCCTGGGAGACGCCCCCGGTGGAGTGCCCTCCGTGGCTTGTCGCTCGGCTCGGTCGTGCGCCAGCCCCCAAGGGCCCGGTCCCTGACGGCGCTCGCGGATACTTCCCGCCCGCGTCTGCTGAGGTCCTGGCGGCTGCCCGTGACGCCTTGGCGCAGCACGGGCCAGCCATAGACGGGGACGGTGGCGGACTGCATACCGTCCACGCCGCAGCGATCCTCACGCACGACTTCGCGTTGACCGATGGGGAGGCACTGGGGCTGCTCCTGGAATGGAATGAGACCTGCCAGCCTCCCTGGGAGATCGAGGGGCCTGACGGGCTCAAGGTGCGCCTGGAGCGCGGCCGGAAGTACGGTAAGCGTCCATACGGTTGCCGTCGCACGCTGGACACCGTGGCAGCCGCCCGGAAGATGATCGCTGACTGGCAGGCGTCCGGCTCCGACGATCCCTCCCCGATGGTCGCGGTCGTGCGTCAACTCCAGTGGGATGACCCGGCAAAGCGGGCACTGATTCTGAAGGATCTACACCGCGCAACGGGGATCCCTCAGCGGGATCTCAACCTGCCCCCAGCCGTCGACCTCCAGGCGCTCGCGGAACGGGAGGCGAGACAGCGCGCGTTTGATGCAGGCGCAGCGAGTGACCTGCTGGACACCTCGGAGCCCCTCGACGTCGCCCGGCGCTTCCTGGCCCACCGCGCGAACGCTGAGAAGCTCCCAGAGATCGTGCGGTGGAATGGTGACTTCCTGATCGCCCGCAGCACTCACTACGAGGTGATCAGCGACGAGACGATCAACGCAGCGCTCTACGGGTTCGCGGACACGAAGCGCGACGTCAAGACCGGCGCTCCGGTGAAGCCTGATCGGGCGTTCGTCGAGGAACTCCGCCACGCTCTACAGGCAGCGGCGAGCATTGATCAGGCTGTGCTGTCCGCGCCCGCGTGGCTCAGCCCCATGCCGGGAGACCCCGGGCCGCAGGACGTGATCGCCTTCCCCAACGGTCTGCTGACGCTGACGCACCCGCGCCAGTTCCTCGAGCCGTCCCGGCGATTCTTCAACGTCAACGCGGTGGGGTTCCCCTACGATCCCGATGCTCCGCCCCCAGCGCACTGGACCCGCTTCCTCGCTGACGTCTGGCCCGTTGACGCGGAGTCAATCGAGACGCTCCAGGAGTTCATGGGCCTTGCTCTGACTCCGGACACGTCCCATCAAAAAATCATGCTCCTGATCGGCCCCCCGCGCTCGGGCAAGGGCACGATCAATCGTGTCCTACAGAAGCTCGTAGGGGAGGGGAACTATTGCTCTCCGACCCTCAGCGGGCTGGGTGCGCAGTTCGGATCCGAGCCGTTGATCGGGAAGCGCCTGGCTGTGATCACGGATGCCCGGTTGGGCACCCGCGTTGACCCTAGCGCGGTGGCTGAACGGCTCCTATCGATCAGCGGCGAGGATGCCCAGACTATCGATCGCAAGCACCGATCCTCATGGACCGCCAAGCTCAGCGTGCGCTTTCTGATCATGACAAACGAACTTCCGGCCCTGTTGGATTCCTCGGGGGCGTTCGCAAGCCGGTTCCGGGTACTGCAAATGACCCGCTCTTTCTTCGGACGTGAGGATCGCGGGCTCGCTGAACGTCTCCTGAGGGAACTGCCCGGGATCCTGAACTGGAGCCTGGAAGGTCTGGACCGGCTCCGCTCGCGTGGCTACCTCCGCCAGCCCATGAGCGCTGAGGAGACTGTCGCTCAGCTGGAAATGCTCGGCTCCCCGATCAAGGCGTTCGTCTCCGAGCGCTGCGATCTCTTGCCTGGGGCGGCTACGGAATGCGCGTCACTCTATGCGGCGTGGGTCCGCTGGACGGAAGCACAGGGCAGGGAGAAACCCGGGACACAGCCGATCTTCACCCGGAACCTGACCAGCGCCTTCCCAGAGGTGACGGTCACCCGCCCCCGGATCCAAGGGCAGCAAGTGAAGCACTACAGCGGGCTGCGGCTCCGCGTCGAGGACCTCCGCTTGTCGGCTCCCTGAGTACGCTGAGTTCGCGTGAGTATCCATCTCAACAATTGCAACCGTATCCGGATCCCTCAAGAGGAAAGGACCCCTCAGAGGGAAAGCACACCCCCGATCCCTATAGGAACGCAATGGCTGAGCACCGTACTCAGGCGCGCTCAGATACTCAGGGGAGGGAACTCTACACCCCCCCATAGGCTTGGGTCCTTCCGGCGTCCCACCCCCTGCGGGAGCGTAGATCCGCAGGACTGCGGTAGTGAAAACGGCGTCTATGTGTTGTCAGGACACTAAGCAGCGAGGGAGTCACATGGGGCTGTCGCGGCGCAAATACGCCGAGCATCGGAAGGACAGGGGCCTCTCCGGGGGCTCCCTTCAGGCTGTGCAGCGTGCACTGGAGAAGGGCCGCATTCACCTCGAGCCCGACGGCACGATCGATCCCGCCCGAGCTGACCGCGACTGGGCGGCCAATACGGACTTGAGCAAGGCGCCCGCGTCCGTGGTCGCGGCTGGCTCAGCAGGTGACACGCTCCCCGACAACCGACAACCGGCGTTGTCAGGCGCCGTTCCCTCCCTCTCTGGCGAGGTTCCCGAGCCGCATGAGGGGCTGTCCTTGTCGGAGGCCAATGCGATCAAAGCGGTCTGGCAGGCGAAGACGGCGAAGCTCGAATACCTGAAGGCGGCCGGCGAAGTCGTGCCGGCGGCCGGCGTCCGCGCCGAGCTAGAGTCCGTGTTCCGTGCCTGCCGCACGAAGCTCTTAGGTGTCCCGTCGCGAGCCAAGCAGGCGATGCCAGAGCTGACGACGGCGCAGATCGCGAAGTTCGAGGACCTGATCCGCGAGTCGCTCGAGGACCTAGCCGCCGGTCAGGTCTGAACCGGAGTGATTTTTGCGTGTTCTGCCCCCCGCGAATCGTAACAGTTCGCTGTACCCCGTGGGGGACAGGGATGGACTGAGCTGCTCGCTAGGAGCGAGCAAGCGTCAGTCGAAGCTCTGCAAATGTTCGCCCTGCTCCCCGGTGAGCCAAAGGCGGCGCGCAGCTCGGCCCGGTGGCGCCCGCGCGTCAGACAGCTGGCGCCCTGCTCGGGCTGCCCGGCCCGACGGGCGGGGTCCAAGGCGGACGCCCACCCGTGTGCTCGTCCCGCGCTGGTGCCGGGGATGATGGCGCAGAGTCGGTACGTGCTGTTGCGTGACGGGTTGGAGGCGTAGGAAGGCTGTAGCTGCAAGAGTCTTCTGGCAGACTTGGACATATGACCTTCGACCGCACAAGATGGACTGTGCCCTTCACCAAGGACAGGGTGCCCTCGTGGCCTTGTCCCCGGTGCGAGGAGGGCACCCTAGTACCTGTGAAAGAGTCGTTCACAGAGAAGCTTACTGCCGAGTCGCGTCAAGCTTATGCGCACCAAGCTTGGGAGCCGGAGTGGGACAGGGGTCGCTTCGCGGGGCGCTTGGTCTGTACGCGTACGGAATGCACTGAGCCAGTCGTCGTGTGTGGCGACACGCGTGGCGTCGTAGACGACGTTGATCCAGAAACGGGGGGGCCAACGTACACGACCGCGTTTCATCCTGTCTTCTTCCACCCAGCCCTGCCGCTCTTTCGTGTACCGCCTAAGTGCACAGAGGAAATTCGGGCCGAACTCAAGCGGGCCTGGGCGCTCTATTGGTCCGACTCGGCCTCTTGCGCCAACCGGGTTCGAACCTGTGTGGAACTCGTACTCACACACCTCAGGATCCCGCGCTCCACAAGGTCCCAAAAGAATCGGAAGATAAGGCTGAAGCTCCACGACCGGATTGAACTCTTCAAGCAACGAAACGCTGAACTGGCGCAGGCGCTCATGGCCGTAAAGTGGATCGGGAACATCGGGAGCCACGAGGGAGGGGCAGGCGGGGTGGGAAGGGAGGACATCCTGAACGGGCTTGAACTGCTAGAGCATGTGCTTGTTGAGGTGTTCGAGCAGCGGTCAAAGCGGTTGGCGCGGATGGGGAAGCAGATCGTTAAGAGGAAAGGGCGACCGAAACGATCTTAGGTGGAAGGGTCAGGCCTGCCACAGGGAGCCCGCCGCACTTTGAGGTCCATGGGTCGCTGCACTTGGCGGGAGTGGCCTGCCGAACCAGAGGATTCGCGCCGACGCCGCGCGCCTCTCGGCGGGTGGATTCGCGCCGATGCCGCGCCAGCGGTTGGGACTGGATTTGCTCCGACGCCGCGCGCGAGCGGGCGCGCGAAAGGGGTAAGTGCTCGCCCCGCCCCGGGATGGAGCAGCCAGCCGGGCAGCAGCATTCCACCCGGAGTGGGAACGTGGTGCGGAGACCGCTGACGCGGTGTCCGTCGGGCGGGTTCCACATGCTCTGCTGGCCGCTGCTTCTCCCGCGAATCAGCCCCGGCGCCCGGTGCCCCACCGGAACGGCGGAGCACATGGCAGCGCGGCCCAGTGGCGCGCTCCCGCGTCGGACGGGTGCAGCCGGGCCCGTGGAGCGCGAGCGGCGGACGGGGGCAGCCCGGCCCGTGGAGCGCGAGCGGCGGACGGGGGCAGCCCGGCCCGTGAAGCGCGAGCGGCGGACGGGGGCAGCCCGGCCCGTGAAGCGCGCGATGAAGGCAGGGGCGGCGCCCGACACCGGAACGGCGGCGCGAATGGTCTGAGGCGCCTGACTCCGACGCGAGGGGCCGCTCCCGTCTGCTACTCTGGGGGCCTACCTGTGAGGTTCCTCGTCTTGCTCCGACCCTGCGTCCCGCCTTTCGCGCTCGCCTCCCTGCTGGTGGGCCTTGCCGCTACGGCACAGGCCGCGCCCGCTGGGCGCTCCGTCATTCTCATGGGCAAGGCTGGCGAGTCCCCGTTGATCTACCTGGCGCCTGACGCCCCTACGTTCATCCTCTTGGACGCTCCGATCGTGCGTGAGTCCGTCGAGGTGGAGGGCCGCGCCCGCTTCGCCCGGGTGGATCCAGCAGATCAGGGCATCACGCTGGTTCTTGCCGTGCCGCTCGGGCCCAAGGAACGGCTGGCGCTGCGTTTCACCTACCGCGAGGGCTCGCCTCAAAGCGTCGTGTTCCTGCTCACCAGTCAGCCCGGCACGGTGGATGCCGTGGTGAACGTGAGCCGCCCTCAGCAGACGGTGGAGGCATGCCGCGTGGAACTGTCCGCCACGCGCGAGCGGTGCGAGGCGCAGAGCAAGGAACTGGAGGAGTTGAAAGCGCGGCCCCCAGCCGTGAGCCCGGCAGCCGTGGCACTCGCGGGGGTCGTGGACTTGAAGGGCATGAGGGGGGAGGACTTCGGGCTGGCGTGCTTCGAGGTTCGCGGCGAGCTTCGCCCCGTACAATGCAGGGGGCTCGGAGCGTCAACGTGGACCGTGGTTGTGCTCGAGGTGAGCAATACCGGGGCGGCTCCGTGGGTGCCCGCGTGGGCAGAGCTGACGCCCGCAGCGGGAGGGGAGCCGCGCCGCGCCCGCGCAGTGCTCTCCGGGCAGGCCACTATTCCCCCAGGGGGCTCGGTGAGCGTGGCCGTTGAGGTGGAAATGCCCGCGCGAGAGCCGGGGGAATGGCTGCGGGCGGTGCACGCGCTGCGGGTGTGCAACGGTGACGGGAGCCGCTGTCTGTCCGTTCCCCAGGTGAAGCTGTAGCAACAGGCGAGAGGTGCTCGGCATGGTGGCTCAAGTGGATCCAAGGGACCTCAGACCCGGCCAGATGGTGGACGGCTGGCGCATCGTCCGGAAGATCGGGGCGGGCACCTACGGCGTTGTCTACGAGGTGGAGAAGGACGGCCAGCGCTTCGCGCTCAAGGTGGCCTGCCACCGGGAGCAGAGCGGTGATCCACGGCAGACGGATGCACGCGCGCGGCGCGAGGCGGTCTGCCTCGGGAAGCTCGACCACCGCCACATCATCCGCATGTGGGCTCAGGGGCGTTGTGGGGATCCGCGCTCGGGCTTCCTCTACGTCGTCCTGGACTTGGTGGACGGCTACACGCTGGGGGAGTGGGTGCGGCGGACGTACCCGACGGTGCATGAAGTGGTCGTCCTGTTCCGCAAGCTGTTTGACGCGCTGGAGCACATGCACGCGCGGGGCGTGTTCCATCGGGACTTGAGCCTGCGAAACATCATGGTCACCAAAGAAGGCGAGCCGGTGATCATCGACTTTGGAGCGGCGGACTACGCGGCAGCCGAGGAATTGACGGATGCACCGTTGCCCCCATGCACGCCGCGCAACCGCAGCCCTGAGGCTCAGCGCTTCTGGAATGAAAACCGGCTCAACCCGGAGGCCCGTTACCCCTTCAAGGCGACCGATGACATTTTTGCGCTCGGAGCCGACCTCTACGACGTGCTGACGGACCCCACGCCCCAGAGCAGCAAGGTGCGACCCCCGCTCGGTGACGCGGTGCCGCCTCCTTCCCCGTTCAAGGTAACCCAGGGGCGCGTTCCAGAAGTGCTGAGCAGCTATGCGCTGATGCTGATCCACGACAAGCCAGAGGGGCGGCCCGCGACGGCGAAGGATGCGCGGAGCCCTCTGGAGGAGTTCGCGCAATTTGAAGGCCCGGAGTGGCGCAGCACCCGCGTTCACCCGGTAGCCGCGCAGCTACCGCCAGCACCCGCCGAAATTGCACCCGGGCAGGTCGAGGTCCCGCCAGTGCCCATCCCCTCCCATCCGTCCGCGGTGCCGGGCGCGGGGGCTGGTGCGCTGAACCGTCTGCGCCGTGGGTGGCTCCGTCCGGCATTCGTCGCGCCGCTGGTGCTTGTAGTGCTCGCGGCAGCCGTCGCCGCCTTCGTGCTGCAAAGGCCCGCGCACCCGGCGCCGCCTCCCGTGGCCAGGAGCGCACGAGCGGATCAGCCCCCAACGCCCAGCCCGCTGGCCGAAAAGCCGACAAGCCGTCCCGCTCAGTTAGCCTCGCCTCTCCCTACCCAAGAGAAGGCGAGTCCTTCCGTGAAACAACCCGACAACTCCCCAACGCTCACCAGCGGGGTACCGAACCCGCAGAAGGCCAGCCCCCGGCGCGTGCTCTCGAAGGCTGAGAGGTGCGCGCTACTCGTGGCCTCCGTCGCGTGGATTAAAGCGGGCTGCTCCGGTGTGCAGACGCGCCCCGATCCCGAGGATTGCCCCGAGGAAGCCGTTAGGGCGATGAAGGAGATGGGGTGGAGCACACAAGGGGGAACACAGCCCTTCATCCTCGTTGACGTGACCAAGGGGAGCGTTGAAGAGGCGCGCGAGCAAAACAGGACCGTGTGGAAGGACGGGCCCGTTACGGGGGCGCTGATCAGGGCAGAAGGAAAGGCGCCTGCGGGGACGCGACTGGATGGGCACCTGTGGACGACGGGAGATCGCATCTATGGCCGCTACCTCCGCGCCCACCTTTCAGGCGGGCGCACCGTGCCGATCTGCGTCGAACTGACAGACGGGGGCGATCTGGGCATGGACAAGCGCGAGGGCTCGAAGCCCGGCGCCCCTGTGGGGTCCAAGGTATCCAGTTCGCATGCGGTTGAGCGGTGGAGGTGAGCTGGGCCTGGGGGCGCATCCCGCGTCCAGGCGGGCCTGCTAGGGCGCCGCGTGTCGGACAAGTGACGCTGGGCCTGGTAGAGCGCGCGAGCGTCGAGGCTCGCCTGCTGGGCCGGTGGAGCCCCGCGCACGCCGGACGGTCAATGTGCATGCGCCGGAGAGGTGAAGCTGAGCCCGGTGGAGTAAATGTTCGCCCTGCCCCGTGGTGGAGCAACCAGACGGGCAACTGCGTTCCAAGAGGAGTGGGGAACGACGCGCGGAGAACTCTAACGCGGTGTCCGTATGACGTGCTCCACAAGCTCGGCAGGTCGCTCTCTTTTCTCGTCTCAGACGGGGCTCGGCGATCCGTTACCTTTTTCGCCAGCCTTGTCGTCGGTGGACACATGCGATGCCTCTTGCCTCGCCTGCGTGATCATGTTGTCACGCCACCGGAGCAGCGCGCCACGAGCGATGTACGCGAACGTGTGAAGCAAGAGCGGCGTGTCCTTGCGCATCCAGACTGCATCCTGGGACGCGGTCGCCAACCCGAGCGGGACCTCAATAGGCGACTTGGAGGCCGAACGAGGTGGCTGGCACATTGGGACGGGGAACGGCTTGCCGCCGTGGAGTGCGTGCGACCGAAGCTCATAAACACGTTCAATCGTCTTGCGCATCTTGGCCTCGTCCCAATCCAGGCGCGCCCAGTCCTCTGTCGGACGCTCGGCAGGTGGCGGAGGAAGGTGTTCGATCACGAAGTCCCGGAATCGTCGCGTTGCGCCCAAGAGTGGAACGAGTTGGGTCGCCATGCTCTCGAGCAATGACGCGCCACCGGCCTCCAGTTGTGTCGCCCAGTCTGGTTTCACCGTGCGGAGCACATCGACCGGCGAACCATCTGCGGAGCGCCAATGGGTCGCGGCGGTCTCAAGCGCCGACACAAGCAGCAACCACGCGAGGTTCGGCTCAGCATCCGCGATCCACACGGCGTTCTGGTACGCCCGTGCAGCTCGTGCGAGCGCTACCGCACCCTCTGGGGGAAGTAGGTCGTACCCAGCGAGCGTCGACGGCGTCAAGGACCGCTGCCCTCTGAGTGACGGCACGATCGGCGCAGTTGTTCGTGGTGGCAGTTGGGGCGTGGGGCGGCGCTCGTCCCAGCCGACAGGTCGCCCGCGAGGGTCCTTGCCTGATTCGAACATTCGCGAGCAGGGCCCGGCCTGGAAGCGTGCGCCGAGAGCGAGCGAAAGAAGCGCCGCGAGTTCATCGGGAAGCGTGCCACCAAAGTAGCGGCTGTCATCGGTCGCCCTCATCGGAGTCCACCGACCAGTAGCGACGTGCTGTTCGTATCGGAGGATCACCCGAGGTCGAGCCTGCTCGTCCTCCGGAAGAGCAATTGTATTGAGCAGGGTATACGGCCCACACCCACTCGTGACCTCGTCGACGATCCACGCATCCGTGTACAGCGCCACCTCGTATGCCACGAGCGCTGGCGCGCCGCTATTCGCCGTCCGCCAATTCTCATGGCCTGCCGGTCCAACCTGCGGCACCAAGTCACGTTTTTTCGCCATTGAGCGAACGTAGGCTGATGCCACCGCCTTTGGAATATCCGGTGGAGCCCCGCGCGCCGGATCGGCGAAGCTGTGCCCGGTGGAGCCCTCCCGCGTCGAGGGGGCCTGCTGGGGCGTTCTGCTGACGCTGTAGCTCAGGCTCGCGCCGCTCCCAACCCCCGGCGTCGTTCAACCTCCCAGCACATGCCGGGTAGTGTTTCGCTCCGTTGCGCGGCGCCCTCTTGCGCGCTGCGAGGAGTCGATCCCGCATGGCCACTGCAAGGCTCCCCTGGAGCGTCCCGGGCGTGATTCTCTTCTCCCAGGGCGATCTCGCGTATGAGGTCGATCTGTCGCGGGGGGTGGTCGAGGACTTGGCACACTCGAAGTTGGGGGAGCGGACCTTCCTTGCGTGGGAGCGCACGACCGCGCAGCGAATCCGCCCGGTCATCGTCCGCAGCTTGCCCCCTACGTCATCAGGAGATCTGGAAGCGCTCGACAGGGTGCGCGCACGGCTCCGCGAGGAAGCACGTCTGGCCACTTACCTGCAACACCCGAGGATCGCCCGAATCTTCGGGATCCATGAGGTCCAGGGCGTTCTCTACGTGGTGTCCGAAGTTGTAGAGGGCACTTCGATCAACACCCTGATCAGCTATTCGATCATGCGCGAAGCACCCTTTTCCCCCGCGTTCTGCATGTACGTGGGCGCCGAGGTGGCCAGCACCCTGCATTACGCGCACACCTGCAAGGACGAGAGCGGCGCTCCGCTGGGTATCGTTCATCGAGACGTGAACCCCGCTCGCCTCTACCTGGGGCCAGAGGGTGAAGTCGTGCTGACGGACTTCGCCCGTGCGCGTTCCCTGCTCCCGGGCCGGGTGGAAACGACGCTCCCGCGCCCTCAAGGTGACGTCGCCTACTGCTCACCAGAGGCGCTTCTCGGCGAAGAGACGGATCCACGCTCGGATCTGTTCGCGCTCGGGCTGGTGCTGCTGGAACTGGCCACCTTGCGCCACCTCTACAGCACGGGCAATGCACGATCCGAAGACTTGGAGGCGGCCCTAACACCAGCGGTCAAGGATCAGGTTCTCGACGCCGCAATTACGGCAGCGGAGGCAGACCTTCCGGCCCATGCGGAGGACTGCATCCTGCGGGCTGCCACGTTCGCCCCGCAGGACGTGGAGGAACTCACCGAGCCGCTTCAGCCCCCGCTGCGCTCCATCATCCGCAGGTTGCTCCAGCGGAAGCCGGAGGACCGTTATCCATCGGCGGCTGCCCTGGAGTCGGATCTGCGGGCGGGCCTCGCGTCGCTCGCGACCGCCTACGGAGCCGCTGAGGCGCTGGAGGAGGGCCGCAACTCACGGGACGGGGCCAGCATGAATCGGCGCGTCGCCGGGCCTACGAACGGGAACGGGTTACCCCCAGTCATAGAGGCGGAAGAAGACATCATCACCGCGCCGGGCGGGGGCAACTAGCCGCCCTCTCTGACCGTGACCGTCTGTCGCTGGCTCCGTCGGGGCCTCAACTCGTCCGACCGGGCAACGCCCGCAGGTTCCGCATGGAGAAAACCCCCGCGAACACTCCCGCCGCTGGACGCTCCAGGCCCTCCACGACGCGCCGCAAGCGGTCCTCTCTTCCTCGCCACATCGAGATCCGACAGGACAGGCTACCGGCCACCCTTGGAGCGGCGTTGAAACAGGCACGCCAGCGCGCGGGCATGACTCAGGCAGAAGTTGCCGAAGGTATCGGCAGCGCCGTCGAGGTGTACGGGCGCATGGAGCGGGGGGGAGCGCTCCCGAGCGTTTCCACGCTGCTGCGCCTGTGCCTGATTCTCGGAAGCGGGCCCCATGAGCTGATGGGGTTCTCTCCGGTGGCTTCGTGGCAGGAGGCATCCGGGGCAGGCACGGTGCCGCCCGGCCTGAACGACACGCCCGAGAAACGGCGGCTGCTGCGCCGCCTCGCTCGCCTCGACAGTCCGAGGATCAAGGTCCTGTCGCGCCTGGCCGCCTTGCTTCTCCCGGGCCACTGAAGCGCAACGGGAGCGGGCCGCAGGGGCGCGCGAGAAGGGGAAGGGGAGGGGGTCGGTTTGGCGCCAACTTGGCGCCGTCGCGGTGCGCACAGCCGCACATCCCTGCACGGCTGTGCGCACCTAAGTTCTCGAAACTACTGAGAACTTCTATGTCCCCGACGGGATTCGAACCCGTGTTACCGGCTTGAAAGGCCAGCGTCCTGGGCCTCTAGACGACGGGGACGACTGTGAGTCGCGGGGGGCTCGAACCCCCGACCCTCGGCTTAAAAGGCCGGTGCTCTACCAGCTGAGCTAGCGACTCGCACTATTCTTTTTTGCACCGGGTCATGGTGAACAACCGCTGGGCTCTCTACCAGCAGTCCCTGTCGACTTCCACTGGCGCGCACTTCCGGGACATCCTGACAGCCCCGACACGACCGCCGGTGAACGTCTCCAGGGCCTCCTCCCCCCACCAGGGCCCCCGGGGCGCTATACAAGGGGGCATGCGTCAAGACGTACCCCCAGAGCATGACGACCAGGACGAGGAGGCCGAGCAGGAAGGTGGCGCCCACCGCCGCTACCTCACCCGCGCCGGCGCCGAGCGCATGCACCGCGAGCTGCTCCGCCTGCTCAACGAGGAGCGCCCCAAGGTGACGGCCGAGGTCTCCGCCGCCGCCGCCCAGGGCGATCGCTCCGAGAATGCCGAGTACATCTACGGCAAGAAGCGCCTGCGCGAGATCGACCGCCGCATCCGTTTCCTCCAGAAGCGCCTGGACACCGCCACCATCGTCACCCCCTCCGAGCAGGCCGACCAGGGCCGCGTCTACTTCGGCGCCACCGTCACCCTCGAGGACGAGGACGGCGCGAAGACCACCTACCAGATCGTCGGCTCGGACGAGATCGACACCCAGGGCGGGCGCATCAGCGTGGAGTCCCCCATCGGCAAGGCCCTGCTGCGCAAGGCCGTGGGTGACACGGTCGAGGTCATGCGGCCTCGCGGGGAGATCGAGCTCACCATCGTCTCCATCAAGTACGTGTAGGAGGGCCCCCAGATGCCACGGACGCAGCCGTCGCTCTCGCGCCTCCGTCGCATCTACCAGCGTCTGAGCCAGGCGGAGCTGTCCGCGGCCGAACAGGACGAGGCGCTCAGCCTCGACGATCTGGGGCTGGAGACTCGCGGAGAGCGTGAGGCGCTGGCCCTGGGCGTCTACAGCCGCCGGGGCCTGGAGAACGTCATGCGCGAGTATGGGCTGCTCCAGCGCCTGGAGGAGCGGGGCGTGGGCCCGCTCGAGATCCAGCTGACGTTCGAGGACACGTTCCGGCCGCGCATCGTCCTCTGGAGCCAGCGCTACCAGGCGGCGGTGGTGGACATCGCCCTGCGCAAGGTGTCGGGCGCCGACGTGGGGGTGCCGCCGCCGCAGGAAGCTCGCGCGCTGCTCTTCGTGGAGTCCCTGGTCCTCCAGCATCCGGGCCGGTCCTTCGACTGGAAGCGCCCGCCGATGCCCGGCCAGGTCCACCCGGGGCTGGCGCTCTCGGCGGAGGTCCTCGAGCTGATGCTGCTCATGGCCCGCCGCGTGGGCGCGGAGGGCCTGGCGCTCACGCCCTCCACGTTCGCCGCCGCGTGGGTCTACGCCAGCAGCCTCCGCTTCATCGACGGCGCCGCCCAGGGGCGCTTCGTGGCGCTCCGAAGGGCAGGGCGCGAGTGGCCCCGCTGGCTGCTGGCGTGGGCCGTGGAGCTGGACTGCATCCGTGGCCCCGCCGGCGCACCGGTGCGCTTCAGCCCCTCGCCCATGCTCACGTCCTTCTCCCGGCGCTTCGAGCGCCTCTTCGAGGACAAGGGGTGGCGCAGCGCGGCGAAGGCGCAGGCCGAAGTGCCCCTGACGCTGGACCTTCAGGCGCTGCAGGACCGCTTCCCGTGGGAGCGCATGCCTCGGGGATCCCCCCCAGAGCCCATCGCGGAGGTGCTCGCCTATGATCCGCTCGTGCCTGCCTGAGCGGCCGGGCCGGGCGTCCCGGCGATCCAGGGCAGCCCAGGGTCCTCCCCAGAGGGGGGCAGGGACTTGTGCCCGCCGTCCGAGGGTTCACCAATCGACACCCTCGTCCTCAGGGGTAGCTGGAGACCCTGGCAGCCCGGCCCTGCGACCAGACGGGTAGGGGAATTTCTCCTCGAAAGAGGTGTACCCCCGTAGCAAAGCGGCTGTTTCCCTGGGAGGCGGTGTCTATATTGGCTACTGGAAGGTCTCTCCTACCAGCAGCGTCCACGCGGTCGCACCCGTCTTCCGAGGTCGCCACCACCACGATGCCGAAGAACTTCATCCTCGACACCAACGTCCTCCTCCACGATCCGCGCAGCATCTACGGCTTCAAGGAAAACAACGTCATCATCCCGATCTACGTGATCGAGGAGATCGATCAGTTCAAGCGCGATCTCTCCGAGCTGGGTCGCAACGCGCGCCTCGTCACGCGCTACCTGGACTCCTTCCGCGCCGAGGGCTCGCTCCGAGAGGGCGTCCCCCTGCCGCACGGCGGCTTTCTCCGGGTGGGCTTCGCCGACAAGCATCTGCCGCCGGAGCTGGCCGACGGCGACCTGATGGACAACCGCATCCTCGGGGTGGCCATCGACCTGATGAAGAAGGAGCCGGACACCGAGGCCGTCTTCATCACCAAGGACACCAACCTGCGCATCCGCGCGGACGCGCTGGGCCTCAACGCCGAGGACTACGACACCGAGCGCGTCGAGATCACCGAGCTGTACACCGGCTTCACCGAGCTGCTCGTCCCGCGCGAGGCGGTCGATCAGATGTACAAGCCCGGCGCCGAGGTGGAGGTGTCCGGGCAGGACAAGCTCTTCCCCAACCAGTGCATCCTGCTCAAGGACGAGACCAACCCCTCGCACACCGCCATGGGGCGCTTCAATGCCACCAAGGGCCGGATCGTCCCCCTGCTGCGCATCATCAAGGAGGGCATCTGGGGGGTCCGTCCGCGCAACATGGAGCAGGCCTTCGTGCTGGACCTGCTGCTCAACGACGACATCAAGCTCATCACCATCGTGGGCAAGGCGGGCACCGGCAAGACGCTGATGGCCATCGCCGCCGGGCTCCACAAGGTGACCGAGGAGAGCCTGTACCACAAGCTGCTGGTGAGCCGGCCCATCTTCCCGCTCGGTCGGGACATCGGCTACCTGCCGGGCAGCGTGGAGGAGAAGCTCAACCCCTGGATGCAGCCCATCTTCGACAACGTGGAGTTCCTCATGAACCTCAGCCGCGCCGACAAGAAGGCCGGCCGCGGCTACCACGAGCTGGTCGACCTGGGGCTCATCGAGATCGAGCCGCTCACGTACATCCGCGGCCGCAGCATCCCCAACCAGTTCATCATCGTGGACGAGGCGCAGAACCTCACCCCCCACGAGGTGAAGACCATCATCACCCGCGTGGGGGACAACACGAAGATCGTCCTGACGGGCGACCCCTTCCAGATCGACAACCCCTACGTGGACGCGACCAACAACGGCCTCGTCCACGTGGTCAACCGCTTCAAGAACGAGAAGATCGCCGGACACATCACCATGGCCAAGGGTGAGCGCAGCGCCCTGGCCGAGCTCGCGGCGAACTTGCTCTGAGTGCTGCGCGCCAGACGACGAGACGTGCCATGAAGAACGACAGTCCCACAGCCACCCCCGGCGAAGGAGAGGAGAAGAAGCCGCTCATCGACTACCCCTCCATCTACACCTTCAAGGTGATGGGGGTGCAGGAGCACGGCTTCGGCGAGTACGTGCGTCAGCTCTTCAAGCGGCTGATGGGGACGGAGATCTCCCCGGACTCCATCCACGAGCAGCCCAGCAGCAAGGGCAAGTACGTGTCCGTGAGCGTCTCGGTGTACCTGCTCTCCGAGGAGCACCGCCGCTCCATCTACGCCCAGCTTCACCAGGAGAAGCGGGTCATCTACTACCTGTGAGCGCCCGGCCCCCCGGGCACCCCCAGGGCCAAAGAGTTTCCACCCCCAACTGGAAGTCCCTCCACGGTGGGGTATAAGACGAGATTGCATGAGTCCGGCCGGGCCCTTCCCGCTCTACTTCCCTGGTGATGCTCGGCGTGCCTTCGGCTCCGATGAGGCGACGCGCCGCTTCGCTCGGGTAGCGCAGCTCGAGCCCGGCTCCCGCATCCTGGTGCTCGGCTGCGGCCCCATCTCCGCGCCGGTGCTGCTGGCCCGCGATCTCGGCTGCTCGGTCGTGGCGGCGGACACCGAGGACTCGCTGCTCACCCTGGTCCGCGAGCGGGTGAGGGCGCTCGGCCTGGGCGACCGCGTGGAGACGCGGCGCGTGGACCTGGAGCGGCTCGGCTTCCCGGACGGGGAGTTCGACGCCATCCTCGTCCAGGGCCGGGTCTTCTATCCGCTGGGCACCACCCTGACGACGCTCCGACGCCTGCTGGCCCGGCGCGGGCGCATCGGTCTGACGTTCCCGGCCCGCGTGGGGCGCTTCACGGCGAAGTCGGCGCTCGAGTTCTGGGAGAAGCGGCTCGGGACGGCGCCCCTGCTGCCCCGCGAGCTGCTCCTGGAGCTGGAGGCCCATGGCTACGAGCCCGAGTCCGTGGAGTCGCTCACGGACCTGGAGCTGGATGCCCTCTACCGCGACGTCGAGGGGCGCCTGGAGGGAGCTCCCGCCGCGGATGCCGAGGTGATGCGGCAGGAGATCGCCGTCCACCGCGAGCAGAATGGCAAGGCCGGTGTGAGCTACGCCTTCATCGTCGGCCGCCGCAAGGAGCCGGGTGAGAAGCCGCCGGCCTCTCGCGACCGCGGCTAGTCACGTCCACGCGCCGGGGAGGGGACACCCTTGCGGCCCCTCGAACCCGTAGCCAGAAACGACGAGAGGCCGGGGACTCGCCGCCGGCCTCTCGGGACTTCGCGTGGGTGCGTGACGCCCTGCGCGGCTCAGTTCACCGCGCCGTGGAAGTCCAGCAGGTCCACGGTCTCGGGCGCGATGGAGAGCTTCACCTCGTCGCGGTAGCCCGCCGCGTCGCCGCCGATCTGCAGCGGCATCGGCCGGGCGAAGCGGATCGTCACGTCCTTCGCGTGGAAGTCGTGGATGCCCTCGGGGAACCAGCGGCCATTCCACAGCTTGGGCAGGTTGGCCAGGACGTTCGCGGCGTGCACCTGGCCCAGCCGCACGTGCATCATCCCGCGGCGCTGGTGGGCGAAGGGGAACATCCGGAAGCCGTAGCCGTAGAAGGGCATCGTCGCCGCGCCCGCCATCATCAGCTCGCCGCGGAAGAGCGCCTCGCCCGGGGCGATGGGCTCGCCCACCGGGCTGCCGTCCGGACCCAGGCGGTACGCCTCGCTGGAGCCGTTGATCACCTCGCACTCCACCCACGTGGAGTTCGTCAGGTAGTGGGGCACCGTCTTGAAGGCCACCGCGGAGAAGTAGCCGCCGCTGCCGGTGAGCACCTTCTTGAAGACGCCCTTGCCCAGGTTCTCCTTCACCCAGATGTAGTCGTTGAGCAGCTTGCCATCCACGCCCAGGCCGGCGAACGGCGTGCGCTGCCCGTCCACCATCACCATGTTCATGCGGCGCAGGCCGGCCACGTCACCCGAGAGGGCGCGCACCACGTCCTGGAGGATGCCGTCGCCGCCGGGGTTCGAGGCGTTGACGAAGTTGGCCAGCCCGTTGCCCGTGCCCAGCTTCAGTACGCCGAAGCGCGGCAGCGGATGGCCGGCGAAGCGGCCGCGGGTCTCCGTCTGGCGGAGGAACTCGTTCACGAAGCCCATGAAGGTGCCGTCGCCACCGCCGGTGAACACGAGCGGGTAGCCCCGCTCCAGCACCGTCTGCGCAATCCGCCGCGCATCCAGCGGCGAGCGCGAGAGGAAGAGATCCTCCTCCGGGACGACGTGCGAGAGCGACTTCACCACCCTCGCATCCACCTTGCGGGCGTTGGCGTTCAACAGGACGGCGACCTTGGGCTCGGCGGCGACGGACGTCGCGGCGGCCTGGCGGAGATCCGGGGAACGCAGGGGCTGAACCAGCATGGGGGGCAGGCTCCTAGGCAGGAACTGTCATTGCGCGATGCAGCGCCGGCTGCCCACCAGTGCACATTCCTCGCCAACGGCTGACGCGAGGCGTCAGCTGGAAGCCGAGAAAGTGATTTCAAGGGGTTGGCTCGGCACGTACCGCTGCCCAGGGGGAATGATCGCTACCGGACGGTGACGGCGGTGTAGAGCCGGTTACGCACCTTTGACGGCTCGGTGGCGAACGTGTGACGCGCTCGGTCGTCCTCCGCTCGGCCTCCATGGGCCCTGCCAGCGCCCGCCTGCTCCCCGCTCTCCGAGGGATGGGGGGAGGGCTCGGGCTTTTACGCGTAAACACCGGAGGGGTCGGAGTTTGACACCCCCCCTGGGGTGGTTACGTTGGCGGTACAAAGGGATTTGCAGAAAAAACTCAGTAGTTTCCGGAGGATACCGTGGGCAAGATCATTGGAATCGACCTGGGCACCACCAACAGCGTGGTGGCGATCATGGAGGGTCGCGAGCCCAAGGTCATCGTCAACGAGGAAGGCAGCCGCATCACGCCCTCGGTCGTCGCGTTCACGAAGGACGGGGAGCGGCTGGTGGGGCAGGTCGCCAAGCGCCAGTCCATCACCAACCCGGAGCGCACCGTCTACTCCATCAAGCGCTTCATGGGGCGGCGCTTCGAGGAGACGGGCGACGAGGCCAAGCTGGTTCCCTACAAGGTGGTGCGTGGGCCGCACGGCGACGCGCGCGTGGAGATCGACGGCAAGCAGTTCAGCCCGCCGGAGATCTCGGCGCAGGTGCTGCTCAAGCTGAAGCGCGCCGCGGAGAACTACCTGGGCGAGAAGGTGACCGAGGCGGTCATCACCGTCCCGGCGTACTTCAACGACGCCCAGCGCCAGGCCACCAAGGACGCCGGTGAGATCGCCGGCCTCACGGTGCGCCGCATCGTGAACGAGCCGACGGCCGCCGCGCTCGCGTACGGCCTGGACAAGAAGAAGGACGAGAAGATCGCCGTCTACGACTTCGGCGGCGGCACGTTCGACATCTCCATCCTCGAGGTGGGCGAGAACGTGGTGGACGTGCTGGCCACCAACGGTGACACGCACCTGGGCGGCGACAACATCGACCAGCGGATCATGGACTGGCTGATCACCGAGTTCAAGAAGGACAACGGGCTCGACGTCAGCAAGGACAAGATGGTGCTCCAGCGCCTGAAGGAGGCCGCGGAGAAGGCCAAGATCGAGCTGTCCAGCGCGATGGAGACGGAGATCAACCTGCCGTTCCTCACCGCGGACGCGTCCGGCCCGAAGCACCTCAACGTGAAGCTGTCGCGCGCCAAGTTCGAGGCGATGATCGACGATCTCATCGAGCGCTCGCTGGAGCCGTGCCGCAAGTGCCTGAAGGACTCGGGCCTGGAGGCCAAGGATCTCAACGAGGTGGTGCTCGTGGGCGGCAGCACGCGCATCCCCAAGGTGAAGGAGGCGGTGCAGCGGCTGTTCGGCAAGAAGCCGAACGAGAGCGTGAACCCGGACGAGGTCGTCGCCGTCGGTGCGGCGGTGCAGGCCGGCGTGCTCTCCGGCGAGGTGAAGGACATCCTGCTGCTGGACGTCACCCCGCTGTCGCTCGGCGTGGAGACGCTGGGCGGCGTGATGACCAAGCTCATCGAGCGCAACACCACCATCCCCACCCGCAAGTCGGAGACGTTCTCCACGGCCGCCGACGGCCAGACGCAGGTGGAGATCCACGTGCTGCAGGGTGAGCGCGACATGGCCGGCGACAACCGCAGCCTGGGCCGCTTCCACCTGACGGGCATGCCCCCGGCGCCGCGCGGCGTGCCTCAGATCGAGGTGACGTTCGACATCGACGCCAACGGCATCCTGAACGTGAGCGCCAAGGACAAGGCCACGGGCAAGGAGCAGAAGGTCCAGATCACCCACTCCTCCGGTCTCGCGAAGGAGGAGGTGGAGAAGATGGTCAATCAGGCGCGGGAGAACGAGGCCGCCGACAAGGCCCGCCGCGAGCTGGTGGAGCTGAAGAACCAGGCCGAGAGCCAGGCGTACGCCGCGGAGAAGATGCTCAAGGAGAACAAGGACAAGATCTCCGGGGACGCCGCCAAGTCGCTCGAGGAGGCCGTGGCCAACCTCAACAAGGTGCGCGAGGGCCAGGACAAGGACGCCATCAAGTCCGCGCTCGAGGCGCTGCAGCAGGTCAGCTACAAGCTCGCGGAGGAGATGTACCGCGCCACCGGCCAGGCCGGTGGACCGCCGCCTCCGGGCGCGGGCGGGCCTTCCGCGGCGCCGGGCAGCCAGGCCACGCCGAAGGACGACGTGGTGGACGCCGAGTTCCGCCAGTCCTAACGGACGCGGCTCGAGGCCAGTGAAGTGAGAAGGGCCGGTACCTCTTGGGGCACCGGCCCTTCTTCATTGCGGGCTCCAGCACTCCGTGTGTCATGAGAACGCGAAGCCCGGGTGGCATACTGAGCGTGC
The DNA here is from genome assembly GCF_020103725.1 of Hyalangium gracile. Lineage (NCBI taxonomy): Bacteria > Pseudomonadati > Myxococcota > Myxococcia > Myxococcales > Archangiaceae > Hyalangium > Hyalangium gracile. The sequence continues at coordinate 20,671 of NZ_JAHXBG010000032.1, forward strand.
GAGAGGTGAGCCGTGACGACGCTGATGACCACGCCCCCGGGGCATGACGTGATCCTGTTCGACGGGCACTGCCGGCTGTGCAGCGCGGGCGCCCGGAAGCTCGAGCGGCTGCTGGGCGGCAAGGGGACGGAGCTGCGCTCGTTTCGGGAGGAGGGCGGGCTGGCGGCCTTCCCGGGTGTCTCGTACGAGCGGTGTGAGAACGCCATGCAGCTCGTCCAGGCGGACGGCCGCGTCGTCGAGGGCGCCGAGGCCATCGTCCGGGCGCTCGGCCGCAGGGCCTGGGGCAGGCTGCTCTATGTCTACTATGTCCCCGGACTGAGGCAGCTGGTGGACTGGGTGTACGGCATCGTCGCTCGGAACCGCTTCCGCATCGCCGGACGCGAGTGCCCGGATGGAGCCTGTGCGGTGCACTTCAAATAGGCAGGAGGGCAGGACTAACATGTCCGCCCTCTCGTTCTCGCCCGCCTACCCGTGACCCATCCAACGTCCTATCCCCAAGCCACGCAGGCCTTCCGACGCTTCTTCGGAGAGCTGCGCGAGACGTACCTCGAGCGAGAGACGCTCTTCACCCAGATCGAGCTGGCGCTCCTGTGCAGGGAGCACGTGCTGGTGGTGGGGCCTCCCGGCACGGCCAAGAGCGCCATCGCCAGCGCGGTGCTCGGGCGCATCCTGGACGAGAAGACCGGGACCTCCTCGCTCTTCGCCAAGCAGATCGCCGAGTCCACCGTGCAGACCGACCTGATCGGTCCGGTGGACTTCAAGGTGCTCACCGAGACGGGTCGCACCGAGTACATCACCGACGACGGCATGCTGGGCGCCGTGCACGCGTTCCTCGACGAGGTGTTCGACGGGCGCGACATGCTGCTGCGCTCCATCCTCAACGTGCTGCACGAGCGTGAGCTCAAGCACGGCAGGCGCGTGACGAGCGGGCGCATCGAGTGCGCCATCATGACGAGCAACCGGTACCTCTCGGAGGTGCTGGCGCGCTCGCCGGAGCTGCTGCTCGCCTTCGCGGACCGGCTCAGCTTCATCGCCTTCGTGCCCAAGTCGTTCGCCCGCCGCGCCAGCCGCGCGGCCATGCTCCATCGCTTCATGCACGGGGCCCGGCCGGACCTGCGCGCCGTGCTCACCCTGCAACAGCTCGATCTGCTCCAGGAGGCGGTGGAGAAGGTGAAGGTCTCCAGCCAGGTGCTCGAGGGCGTGGAGCTGCTGGCGGATGGCCTGGAGCGCTCGCTGTCGGCGCAGGTGGCCAAGCTGCCCGACTACGTGCCCACCAAGTACTTCTCGCAGCGCTCGGTGGTGAAGGCGCTGTGGGCGCTCAAGGCCGCCGTGGTGCGCGACCAGATCTACCAGCACCCGGACCGGCAGCTCGAGGCGACGATCGACGATCTGGACGCCCTGCGCTGGTTCTTCCTGCTCGGAGGGCCGCAGGCGGCCGAGGCCGAGGCGCTCCTCAAGGTCGCGGTGGATCCCCGCGAGCGGGCGCAGCTGGAGATCGTCCGGCTGGAGCAGCGGACCTTCGACGAGACGCTCGCGAAGGTGCGCAACGAGCTCGTCTCCGGCGTGGAGCGCGAGGCCAGCTCGCTGTCGGCGGCGGAGGACGTGTCGGCCGCCGAGGCGCTGGCGCGCAGCTTCCAGCCAGGCCTGGCCTCCATCACCGCCCAGCGGCTGCTGATGAAGCTCGTCCCGGGGCCTCGGCACCAGGACAACCGGGCGCCGCTCCTGGGGGCGGCTCGCGGGCTCATCACCGCCGTGGAGCAGCGGCTGGCGCGCGGCATGACGTCCCAGCAGGCCGACGGCGGCGCCGCGGGCGGCGTCAACACCCCCGAGGGTCGTGGCGGGCTCCAGCTCCTGTCGTCCTTCAAGGACACGCTGGAGCTGTGCCGCTCCGTCCCCGAGCTGCGCCCGTCCTTCGCCCGGCTGTGCGAGTCCTCCGCGCGCTTGCTGGAGCAGATGCTCGAGATGATCGCCCTCTCGGCCGAGGGTGTGGAGTTCGAGGACGGGCTCAAGATCGAAGGGCTGGTCGCGCTGGCCGACAACCTGGAGGAGGAGATCTCCCAGGTGTCCGCGCTGTCGGGCCTGCTGGCCGAGGGCGCGCCGGCGGCGATGGAGCGGCTCCGGGCGGCGGACGTGGCGGTGCGGCGGCGGGTGGTCGCCTCGCTGCGGCGTCGCGCGGCGGCCGCCTTCCAGTCGCCGAGGCCCGCGGGCAAGCGCGATCCGTTCGAGACGCTCTCCACGGACTCGCGGCGGCTCACCCAGCTGGAGAACTCGCTCCATGCGCTGGACCCGGCTCAGCCCGGCCTGAAGCAGGAGCTGCTCCAGCCGCTCGGGCTGGCGTACGCGAAGCAGGTGCTGTCCACCACGCCGTTCGATCGCATCGAGCAGTTCGCCCGCGCCGCGCAGATGGTGGCGGAGAACCTCCGGCAGGAGGGCGTGCCCCCCGAGGGCGTCATCACCGAGTGCCGGGAGATCATCGAGCAGCGGCTCGTGGAGCACGCCCGCACCCTGGCGCGGGACGTGGCGAGCCCGCCTCCGGCTCCCTCCGCCGTCGTCAACGGCGATGCCTATTCGTTCTACCGCAACAGCTTCTCCGTCCGCGCACCGGACGGGGAACTGGCCGCGCTGCTCGGGCTGGACACGCAGCTGGCCTTCGCGCGGCCCCAGCCGGCGGCCTCGTTCCTGTCGGATGGCGTCCGCCAGGCCGTGGCGCAGGCCGAGCTCATCTTCGCGCACACCCGCATCAAGTACCTGCGCAGCTGGCTCACCCAGCTGTTGACCGCGCTGACGCCGGAGCTCGAGGCGCTCAAGGGAAAGGCGGAGGCGGAGCGCACCTTCGAGCGCCTGGTCCGCAGCCGCTTCCCGCTGCTCGCGCTGAAGGAGGGCGAGCTGGTGCGCCTGCGCAGCGTGCTGGGAACGTTGGGCGCCATGCAGGGAGAGCTGGGCGAGGCCGCGAAGAAGCTCTCGCTCCAGCTGAAGGGCATCGATGAGGACTTCGGGCGCTTCAGCAAGCGCGTCCTGGAGATGCGGTCGACACTGTGAGAGCCCGGTCCCGCCAGCTCGGTGTGCCGCGTGAGGCGGCTGCAGGGAGGCCCTGAGCATGCTGGCCTCTCGGCTCACGGAGCTGCGCTCGCGGCTGGATGCGCTCCAGCAGGACGCCGCCCGCCCCACGGGCATGGTGGGCTGGGCGCTCGGGCTGATGGCTCCCGGCGAGGTGGACCTCGCGTTCCCCACGATCGCGGCGCTGGATCGCGAGCTGGATCGGGTGGGCGTCCACACCCTGGCGGACGCGCACCTGCTGCGCTCGCTCGGGGTGAGCAAGGGCAGGGCGGGCCAGCTCGCCGAGGCGCTGGAGGCCCGGGCGAGCGAGGCGCTGGAGGAGTTCGAGGCCCGCCTGCGCCTGGTGGAGCGCGCGCGTCGTGCCGGCGAGATGCCCGCCGGAGCGAGGACGACGCTGGAGCGGGCCTTCGTGCAGCTGGCGCGCGTGGTGAAGGTGGCGGACGTGTTCGCCGCCTCGCCGCGAGCCCAGCCGCCGCCCTTCGAGATCCTCCCGCGCAGCGGCTACTCCTGGCAGGGGCGAGCGCCCAACAGCGCGCGCATGGCCATCGCCGAGTTCCTCGCGGAGCGGGCGCGCGAGAACGTGGACGATGTGGTCCAGAAGCGGCGCGATCTCGACCTGGCCCACGAGATGCTGCTGCGGCTGGGCTCGGACCATGATCGGGATCGAGGCGTGGTGCTCCGCCGCGAGGTGGTGGAGGCGCGCGAGCGCACCCGGGCCACCCCGAACGTGCGCTCGCTGCAAGAGCTGGTGAAGCACGTACGCCATACCGCCCGCCGCTCGCCGGGGGAGGCCTACAAGTCCCTCAAGGGGCTCTATGAGCGCGCCCTGGAGGCCGGGGATGCGCGGCTGGCCGCGACGGCCCGCTCGGCGCTGGAGCCCATGCTGCCCTCGGAGGGGCGGATGCGGGCCATGCTCGAGCAGGCCGAGCGCCAGGAGCTGTCCCGCTGGTTTGGCGAGAAGCCCCGCGCGATGGAGCAGGGAGAGGTGGAGCAGGGGCTCCAGGAGAAGGACGCGAAGAAGTCCCACGCGGACGACATCCTGGCGGACCTGGCCTTCTCGCTCGATCCCGAGCAGCTCGCGGCCTTCGAGCTGGCGGCGGGGTGCGCCCGCTACTTCGACGTGGAGGACACGCTCTCCGAGGAGATCGTCCAGGCGGACACCCAGGCGCTCAGGCCCATCCGCAAGCGCGTGCCGTACCCCACGCAGATGATGAACTTCGAGACGACGGGCAGCCTCCACGAGGTGCACGAGTTCGTCGTCACCGATCCCCGGATGCTCGTCTACGATCTGGCCGCCAACCGGCAGATGGTGCGCGCCTACATGGAGGAGGAGCCGCCACCCAGGCCCAAGAAGATGAAGCGCACCGCCGTGCGCGTCTACGTGCTGGATGCCTCGGGCTCCATGCACGGCGCCCGGGCCCGCTTCCGCGACGCCATCATCATCGCCGAGCTCAACAACCTGCGCGCCAAGGCCCGCCAGGGGCTGCCCTTCGATCCGTTGTACTTCTCCTTCTTCAACGACTCGCCCACCGAGCTGTCCCGCGTGGACACCGCCGCCGAGGCCACCCGGCAGATCGAGAAGCTCTTCCGCCACTCGCCCGCCGAGGGCCAGACGGACATCACCCTGGCGCTCATGGCGGCGTTCGACTCCATCCGAGCGGCGCAGGGCAGGGACCCGTACCTCGCCCGGGCCACCGTGGTGCTCATCACCGACGGCGAGGATCGGGTGGACATGGAGCTCATCCGCCGCACCCGCGCTCCGGTGGACTCGCTCACCATCGCGCTGAGCTTCATCTCGCTGGGCGAGGAGAACTCGGACCTCAAGTCCCTGGTGCAGGAGCAGCGCTCCCAGGGCGGCCGAGCCTTCTACCACCACCTCTCCGACGAGGAGATCCTGTGGGCGCGCACCGAGTTCGACGCGCCCTGGCGCACGCTGCTCCCCCATGACGCGCCCGAGACGCCCGAGAACCTGGAGGCGCTCTGGCCGCACCTGGAGGCCCTGGAGGCCCTGGCCTCCAAGAGCCGGGCGGTCACCGCGACGGTGGCGGTGGAGGCCTCCTTCGACGCGCTCTTCCCGGAGGAGCCCCCGCAGGCCCCCGCTCGCGAGCCCATCGGCAAGGACGTGCTGGCGCGGGTGGCGGACATCCTGGACGCCATCTCCGAGGCCGCCTCGCTGGCGCCCGCCGACCGCCGCGCCACCGAGAGCGTGGTGCTGCTCCAGCACCTGCTGGGCGTCTACCAGCTGACACCCGCGAAGTACCTGGCGGCCCTGGCCGCGGGAGGAAAGTCCCTCCAGGAGAATCTCGCGAGGCTTCGCCTCCTCTGCCGTCCGTTCGGGTAGGCTTCGGCCCCGGACATGCCCTTCTGGTTCTGGCGCAAGAAGAAGGAGAGCAAGAAGCCCGCGGATCCGCTGGCGGCCTTCGATCAGCTGATCGAGGACCTGGAGCGCCAGGGGGCCGAGGTCCGCAAGTCCGCCGCCACGCTGCTGGCGCTCAAGGGCGAGCTGACGCGCTCGGTGGAGCGCTACTCGCGCCGGATCGCGGACATCACCGAGCGCTACGAGGTGGCCAGCTCCCGCAGCGACGTGAAGGCCATGCAGGTGCTCAAGCGCGATCGGGAGCAGGCGGAGACCCTGCTCAAGACCACCCAGGACTCCCTGGAGCGCGTGGAGCCGGACGCGCGCCTGCTGCTGGAGGCCGCCAACGAGGTGGGCTCGCGCGTCCAGGAGCTGCGCACCGAGCGCCAGAGCGCCTCGGCGCGGCTGGTGGCGGGCACGCTCGTCAGCGGCACCATGCGCGAGCAGGTGGAGCGCATCGAGAAGGTGCTCGCGGTGGACGCGGCCCGGGACGAGATCGAGCGGGCCCACCAGCTCGCGGAGATCTACCGCGAGGAGCGCGGGGCAGGGGAGAAGGCGGAGTAGCCCACGCCCCAGGCCAGGTCGCTAGGTCCGGCGCGCCGTCTGGTGCAGCTCCAGGACGATGTTGCCGCCCTTGAAGAGGCGCACCGCGCCCGACGTCTGGCTCACCACCAGCGAGATGCAGTGCGTGGTGGAGGTGATGCCGGCCGCCGCCGCGTGCCGGGCTCCGAGCCCCAGCGGGATCTTCAGGTTCTCGTCCCCCGCGGACAGGTAGCGGCCCGCGGCCAGCACCACGCCGTCCTCGCGGATGACGAACGCCCCGTCCAGCACGGAGAAGTTCTTGATGGCCTCGCGGATCTTCGGATCCAGCACGTTGCGCTCGGCCTCGGACAGCCCCTGGAACGGGTTGATCGTCAGCTGCCGGCTCTTCTCCAGCACGCTCGTGTGGTCGCCGATGGTGATGATCGTCCCGATGGGGTGTCCCTCGAAACCCTCCTGGCCGATCTGCAGCGCCAATTGGATGAGCGCGTCCACCACCTGCGAGTTGAACTCCTCGCCCAGCTTCACGCCCTCGATGGCCACCCGGTCGTCCAGCGAGCCGCCGATGCGCATCTGCATCAGCGTGTCCGGCGCCCGGCCTACCTTGCCCGTCATGCACAGCACCAGGTCCCCCTCCTTGAACGCTCCCTGGGAGAGCGCCGAGACGAGGGCTACCTTCACGCGCTCCGTCCGCGAGTAGTCGTACGCGGGAATCACCAGCGCGCGCATCTTCCGGGCCATGAACTCCTGCGCGAGCTTGTCCAGCGTCACCGCGTAGATCAGCTTCTTGCGCGCCGGCCGCCCCCGGAGGTCCTCCGGGGCAATGGGCACGTCGCAGATGTAGAGGAAGTGATCGACGTCATTCCTGGCCGCCAGGGAGAGGGCCGAGCGCAGGAACTCCCGGTCGAACTTCGAACTCTCGCTCACCGTGTTGCTCCTCTCTCCCCACCTCTATGACGAATGGGCACCTTGACACTACGGTCCATGTGAATAAAGCTTTCGGGCCTTTTTTTTAGGGGGACGGGGTCGTTTTTCTCGCCCATCGGAGCGAAGGCCGTGAACCAGAAAGATCTCAAGCGGTACAAGAAGATGCTCGAGGACAGCAAGACCGCGCTGCTCGAGAGTGCGAAGAAGACCCTGGTGGAGGAGTCCAGCTTCGATACGGATGACCTTCCGGACGAGATTGACCAGGCTTCCTCCGAGTACGCCCAGTCGATGGTGTTCCGGCTCCGCGACCGCGAAAAGTTCCTGCTCCAGAAGATCGAGAAGGCGCTCCAGCGCATCGAGGACGGCACCTTCGGCATCTGCGAGCGCTGCGAGGAGGACATCTCTCCCAAGCGCCTGGAGGCCCGGCCCGTCACCACGCTCTGCATCCGCTGCAAGGAAGAGCAGGAGAAGAAGGAGCGCTCCTACGGCTGAGCCCCGGGAGCTCCGGGCCGCGTGACGCCTCGCGCCGCGCGGCCCGCCCGAGCCTCACACCATCGCCTGGATCTCCACTCGCAGCAGCTGGCGGCCGATGAGGAAGTGGTCGCCGTTGTCCACGAAGGTGGGGCCCGCCAGGCGGATGAACGTGCCGTTGGACGAGCCGACGTCCCGCACCATGAGCTGATCCTTGCGGACCGTGAGGACGGCGTGGCGCCCGGACACGAAGCCATCGGTCGGGAAGGTGATGTCGCCATGCTCCCGACCCAGCAGGTTGTCCCCCTCCTTGAGCGGGAAGGCCGCGCCGCGCATGCCGCCCTCGAGGAACTGCACCAGACGCAGCCGGTAGCCCGCGTCGGGCGAGCCCCAGATCTGCGCGCCGCCCGGCCCCATGGACGCCGCGGGGATGGGCTCGAGCACCAGCCGCTGCCGGCCCAGCCGCAGCTCGCCGCCGGTGGTCAGCTCCCGCTCCTGGCGCAGGCGCACGAAGACGCCGTTGGCCCCTCCCACGTCCTCCACCGCCAGCCGGACGCCGGAGAAGAAGAACCGGGCCTGCTCGGGCATGACGAAGGGGTCATCCGGCAGCCGCAGGTCCCCCTGCTGGCCGCAGGTGAGCGTGTCCCGCGTCATCCGGACCACGGACTCCGGGCCGCCGTCGGCCCGGACGACCCTCAAGGAGACCTGGGGGCGCGGAGCAATCTGGGACACCGCCATCACCAGCGTCCCCGAGCGCATGGGAGCGCCACAGGACTGGCAGATGGAGGCGTCGTCGGGGTTCTCTGCGTCGCAGCGAGGGCAGAAGGTCATGGCCAGGCTCCCCCCTCATATCAAGGCCCGGGCGAGGTTGCTCGCTCTGCGAGCACGGCTTGATGCAGACCCGAGCAACGTGTTGAACTCGGGATTCCACTTCGTACGACCCTGAGACGGAACACGCCTTGCGCTGCCCCACCTGTGGCACAGACGCTGGAGAAACTTCGAGGTACTGCCCTTCTTGCGGGTCGACCCTCGTGCGCTCCGCGTCGGATGGTGATGAGTACATCGGCCAGACGCTCGCGAAGAAGTACCGGGTGGAAGCCCTGATTGGCGAGGGCGGCATGGGCAAGGTGTACCGCGCCCGCCAGCTCGCCCTGGACAAGCAGGTGGTGCTCAAGGTGCTGCGGCAGTCGCTGCTGTCGGACGAGCGCACCGTGGCCCGCTTCCAGCGCGAGGCCAAGGCCGCCAGCCGCCTCAACCACCCCAACTCCATCAGCATCCTGGACTTCGGCCAGGCCGAGGACGGCGCGCTCTTCATCGCCATGGAGTTCGTCCCCGGGCAGGACCTGCACCAGGTGCTCAGCCGGGAGTGGCCGCTGCCCGAGTCGCGCGTGGTGCGCATCGTCAGCCAGGTGCTCTCCGCGCTCTCGGACGCCCACGGCGCCGGCGTCATCCACCGCGATCTCAAGCCCGAGAACATCATGGTGGAGCAGCGCCGCAACGAGCCGGACTTCGTGAAGGTGCTGGACTTCGGCATCGCGAAGATCACCGACTCCTCGGGCGAGGACGTGCCGGCGCTCACGCGCGCGGGCTTCGTGTGCGGCACCCCCGAGTACATGTCTCCGGAGCAGGCGCGTGGCGCGCAGCTCGATCACCGCTCGGACCTGTACGCGGTGGGCGTCATCCTCTACCAGCTCACGACGGGGCTGCTGCCCTTCGAGTCCGACTCCGCAGTGGGCTTCGCCACCAAGCACCTCACCGAGGAGCCGCCGCCGCCCAGCCGGCGCCGTCCGGACGCTCGCATCTCCCCGGCCATGGAGCGGCTCATCCTCCGCGCGCTCTCCAAGGACCCCAACGATCGGCCGGCCAACGCGGAGGCCTTCAAGGCGGAGCTGCTCGCGGTGCTGGATCGCGAGCGCAGGCGCGTGGAGCAGACCGCCCGTCGGGTCGCGGCCGCCCAGGCGCCCGCGCCGATGTCCTCGCCCGTGCTCGCGCCCATTCCGCGCCGGGCGACGGGGGGCAGCCACCTGTCCACGCAGCCGCGCACCGATCCCGGCTGGGGCGCCAACGAGCCCACGGTGGAGGCCACCGTCCGCGCGGTGCCCGAGCTGATGCAGACGATGCAGAACCCGATGCCCACCACCAGCGACAGGACGGAGGCCGTCGTGCCGACCGCCCGGGAGGACGAGGGCGGGTTCGGCTTCTTCAAGGCGCTCACCATCACCCTGCTGCTGGCCGCGCTGGCGATCGCCGCGTACTACTACTACACCAACTTCGGAGCGGGGGCTCCGGCCGGGGCGTTCGCTCCGCTTCCGGACAACGCTCCGGTGCCGAACCAGAGCAACAAGGTGCAGACCGCCGGGCCCGATCTCACCCCGCTCTACGAGCAGGAGATCCCCGTCCAGAAGCGGAACGCGGCGGAGGCGCGCGTCGCGGAGCAGGAGGGGGACCGGCAGGTCTCTCGCGGCCTGCTCTTCATGGCGGCCACCCAGTACCGCAAGGCCTTCCAGGCCGATCCGAGGCCGGATCTGGCCCTCAAGCTTGGTGAGATCTACTGGCTGCGCAAGGAGCCCGAGGAGGCGCGCCGCTGGTGGGATCGCCACCTGAGGGATCTGCCTGCCTCCAAGGCCAAGGACTACATCACGCAGACGCTCAAGAGCGCGGCGGCCATGCCCATGCCGCCGCCGGAGTGAGCCGCGGGCCCGGCCTCAGCCCAGCAGCTCCACCTGGAACACGTGGTTCCCGATGCGGACGCGGTCTCCCGAGCGCAGCGGGCGCTCGGTGCCCGGGGCGATGCGCACGTAGGTGCCCAGGCCGCCCGACAGATCCCTCAGCATGGCGCCGGTGGCGGTCGGGCTGAGCTCGCAGTGCCGGCCGGCGAGCCCCTCGTCCTGCGGGAAGCTGAAGTCACAGTGCGCCTGGCCGATGGTGAGCAGCGCGGTGGCCGCCACCACGGCTCGGCCCGCACGCCCGCCCACGAGGATCTCCTCCACCGCGTAGATGGCCTGGCCGAGCGGCACCGGAGCGCCATAGATGACCGGCTGCCCGGACTGGGCGATGGGGATCTCGATGCGGCCGCTGAAGCGGAACAGCCGCGCACCGGCGCTGAAGTGCGTCCGGGGCGTGATGGCCTCGGTGCCCGGGATGGTGACGAAGACGCCCGAGGCGCTGTTCTCGTCCCGGACGAAGAGGGCGCCGTCCTTCACCAGGAAGGTCGCGTGCAGGGCGGAGACGAACACATCCTCCTGCAGGAGGATGGCGCCGCGGCTGCGGCCCACCACGCAGCCGGTGACGGGGAGCTTGTAGCGCTGTCCCCGGGTGGCTCCGGCCACGACGGTGAGCCCGAACCGGGAGGCGGCGGGAGGCTGGCGACCGGCGGCGGGAGCGCCCGCGGGAGCAGGTGCACCCACGGGCGGCGCGGCCGGGGCCGCCACGGGCTGGGCAGCGGGCGCGGCCACCGGCATGGGGGCCGCTCGGGGCATGGGAGCGTCGGGAACGGGGGGAGGGGGCCGCTCGCCTGGCACGGGAGGAGCCGGGCGTGGCGCTGGCCCGCTCCTGGGCGGCGGAGCGTCCGCGAGCTGGGGACGCACCCCGGAGGGCGGGTGGGGGGCAGGCCGGGCCGTACCTACAGGGGACATGTTCGGCACGGGCGGACCCGGCCGGGCTCCCTCCACGGGGATGCCCCCGGCCCCACTGGGAGGAGGCGTCCGGGCGGAGGGCCGGAGCCCGGGCGGCACGGCCTCGCCCGGGCGGGGCACCGGGGGGCCACTGTCGGGACCGCGCGCGGGAGCGGGAGCGGGCCGAGGCGTCGCCCCGGGGGGAATGGCGGGCCGCTGCCCGGTGGCCGGGCGGGGAGGCGCGGCTCGAGGGCCCGGCGCCTCGCTCACGGAGGCCCCACACTGCGCACACACCGTCGAACGGGACGGATTGTAGCCGTCACAGTTCGGGCAGACCACGGCGAGAGCGGACAGCAGGAGCTGTGACATGGGCGAGGGCGACTTTAGGGGTGCGTAAAGAAGGGGTGCAAGCTCAACAGAGAGAACCTGCGACGTTGCCCCCTCTGACTGCGAAAGTTACGATTGGCTTCTGCATCTTCATGATTCGCCTCAACGACATCCTCCAGCGGGTTGCCTCCTATCACCCGGACCCCGACCTGGACATCATCAAGAAGGCGTACGTCTACTCGGCCAAGGTGCATCAGGGCCAGCTCCGTAAGTCTGGGGAGCCCTACCTGATCCACCCGCTCGAGGTCGCCGGCATCCTGGCCGAGCTCAAGCTCGACGAGGCCTCGATCGTCACGGGTCTGCTCCATGACACCATCGAGGACACCCTGGCGACCGCCGAGGAGCTCACCGAGCTGTTCGGCCCGGAAGTGGCCCAGCTCGTGGACGGCGTCACCAAGCTCTCCAAGTTCTCGGCCTCCGCCACCCTCTCCCAGGAGGAGAAGCAGGCGGAGAACTTCCGGAAGATGATCATCGCGATGGCGCAGGACATCCGCGTCATCCTGGTGAAGCTGGCCGACCGCACGCACAACATGCGGACCCTGGACCACATGTCCGAGGAGAAGCAGGCCCGCATCGCCCAGGAGACGCTGGACATCTACGCCCCCCTGGCCAACCGCCTGGGCATCAGCTGGATCAAGATCGAGCTGGAGGACTTGTCCTTCCGCTACGTGAAGCCCCAGGAGTTCTTCAACCTCCAGGAGAAGCTGAACAAGCGCAAGAAGGAGCGCGAGAAGTACATCGACGACACCGCCGCCATCATCCGCACCAAGCTGGAGGAGCGCGGGCTGAAGGGCGATGTCTCCGGCCGCTTCAAGCACGTCTACAGCATCTACAAGAAGATCAAGCAGCAGGGCATCGACTTCGATCAGATCCACGACATCATCGCGTTCCGGATCCTCATGCCCACGCTGCCCTCGTGCTACGAGGCGCTGGGGCTGGTGCACCAGCTGTGGAAGCCGGTGCCGGGGCGCTTCAAGGACTTCATCGCGATCCCCAAGCCCAACATGTACCAGTCGCTGCACACCACGGTGATCGGCCCGCTGAGCGAGCGCGTGGAGGTGCAGATCCGCACCCCGGAGATGCACAAGATCGCCGAGGAGGGCATCGCGGCGCACTGGGCCTACAAGGAGGGCAAGGTCCTCATCTCCAAGGACGACGAGAAGTTCGCCTGGCTGCGCCAGCTCATGGAGTGGCAGCAGGACCTGAAGGACCCCAAGGAGTTCCTCGAAACCGTCAAGGTCGACCTCTTCACCGACGAAGTCTTCGTCTTCACCCCCAAGGGCGACGTGAAGAGCCTGCCGCGCGGGGCCACGCCGGTGGACTTCGCCTACGCCATCCACTCGGACGTGGGCGGGCGGTGCGTGGGCGCCAAGGTGAACGGGAAGATCGTCCCGCTGCGCTACAAGCTGAAGAACGGGGACATGGTGGAGGTGCTCACCAGCCCCCAGGCGCACCCGTCCAAGGACTGGCTCACCTTCGTCAAGACGAGCCGCGCCCAGCAGCGCATCCGCAACTTCATCAAGCAGCAGCAGCGCGACAAGAGCCTGCAGCTGGGGCGCGAGCTGGCCGAGCGCGAGCTCAAGCGCTACCAGTTCAACCTCAACAAGCTGACGAAGAACGGCGAGCTGAAGAAGGCCGCCGAGGAGCTGGGCTACCGCATCGAGGACGATCTGCTGGTGGCCATCGGCTACGGCAAGGTGACGCCTCAGCAGCTGGCCCAGCGCCTGGTGCCGCAGGAGAAGCTGGCCTCCGAGGAGCGGCCCTCGCCGAGCAACAACGGCACCAACGGGGACGGCAGCGGCTCCTCCATGCTGCCGGGCCTGTCCAAGGTGACGGACCTGGCCAAGCGCCTGGTGGGGCGCACCAGCCGCAGCGGCGTGCAGATTGGCGGCGTGGACGACGTGCTCGTGCGCTTCGGGCGCTGTTGCAACCCCGTGCCTGGCGATCCCATTGCTGGCTTCATCACCCGCGGGCGCGGCGTCACCGTCCACACGGACAAGTGCGAGAAGGCGCTCGCCACCGATCCGGAGCGCCGCGTCGATGTCTCCTGGGACGTGCGCGGCGACTTCAAGCGCCCCGTCACCCTGCGCGTGCTCACCGCGGACCGGCCGGGCCTGCTGGCCGACATCTCCAACACCTTCTCCAAGAAGGGCGTCAACATCTCCCAGGCCAACTGCCGGGCCACGGGGGATGATCGCGCGGTGAACACCTTCGAGGTGACGATCTCGGACCTCAAGCAGCTCACCGAGTTGATGCGCGCCATTGAACGTCTCAACGGCGTGCACTCCGTCGAGCGCATCTGAGCGCCGGGCGCTCGGGGATTCGTGTTAGAGCCACCCTCGGACCGCGGCCGGCGGACGGCCGCCTTACCCCGAGGTGTCTCCATGGCACGCAGAGCCATCCACTCCGACAACGCCCCCCAGGCCATCGGCCCCTACTCGCAGGCCATCCAGGTGGAGGCCGGGAAGATGACGTTCCTGTCCGGGCAGATCCCCCTGAACCCGAAGACGATGGAGATGGTGCAGGGTGACGCGGCCACCCAGGCCGAGCAGGTGATGCAGAACCTGAAGGCCGTGCTGGCCGCCTCCGGGCTCGACTTCTCCCACGTGGTGCGCTGCACCATCTTCCTCACGGACCTGGGCGACTTCGCCAAGGTGAACGAGGTGTATGGCCGCTACTTCCCCTCGGCCCCGCCGGCCCGCGCCACGGTGCAGGTGTCCGCGCTGCCTCGCGGCGCCAAGGTGGAGATCGACGCCATCGCCGTGTCCTGAGCGGGCGCCCGCAAGCACAGAGGCCGCCGGACCTCGCGGGTCCGACGGCCTCGGAGACTTCAGGACGGCGGTGAGGACTACTTCGCGTCCTTGGCCACCGCGCCGCCCTCGGCCTTCTTCAGCTCCTCATCGATGACCCGCTTGAAGTTCTCGAAGGGCTGGGCGCCCACGAAGGTGCGGCCGTTGATGAAGAAGGTGGGGGTGCCGTTGGCGCCCACGCGGGTGCCCTCGGCGGAGTCCGCGTCGATCAGCGCCTTGAACTTGTCGCTGTCCAGGGCCTGCTTGAACTTGCCCATGTCCAGCTTGAGCTCCTCGGCGTACTTCTCGAGCGAGGCGCGATCCAGGGCCCGCTGGTTGGCGAACAGCTTGTCGTGCATCTCCCAGAACTTGCCCTGCTCGTGAGCGGCCATGGAGGCGGCGGCCGCCAGGCGCGCGTTGGCGTGGAAGGGCAGCGGCTGGTGCTTGAAGGCGATGCGGACCTTACCCTTGTACTGCTCCTCGATCTGCTTGAGCGTCGGACCGACGCGGCCGCAGAAGGGGCACTCGAAGTCGGACCACTCGACGATGGTGACCGGGGCGTTGGCGGGGCCCTTCGACGGGGCCTGGCCCACCTCGATCTTCTGCACCGGGGGCTCGGCCGGGGCGGCCGGCTCGGACGGAGCCGGAGCGTTGGACGCCGACTCCATGATCTTCGCGTAGAGGTTCTCCAGCTTCACGCCGCTGGAGAGCAGCTTGTCGGCCTTGCCGATCTCCTCGTCGATGACCTGCTTGAAGCTCTCGAAGGGCTGGGCGCCCACGAGCTGGCGGCCGTTGATGAAGAAGGTGGGGGTGCCGTTGGCGCCCACCGCGCTACCGGCGGCGGAGTCCGCGTCGATCTTCGCGCGGAACTTGCCGCTGTCCATGGCCTGCTTGTACTTGCCCATGTCCAGCTTGATCTCCTGGGCGTACTTGTCGAGCGAGGCGCGATCCAGGGCCTTCTGGTTGGCGAAGAGCTTGGCGTGCATCTCCCAGAACTTGCCCTGCTCGTGGGCGGCGAGGGCGGCCTCGGCGGCCGGCTTGGCGTTCTGGTGGAAGGGCAGCGGCTGGTTGCGCCACACGATGCGCACGTCCTTGCCGTACGTCTCGCGGACCTTCGTCAGCGTGGGCTCCACGCGGCTGCAGAAGGGGCACTCGAAGTCGGACCACATGACGATCGTCACCTTGGCGGCCTTCTCGCCATGGCTGGGGGCGTCGACGGGGGCCTCGACCTTGCGCGGGCCGGAGGGCTGCTCACGGGCGGCCGGCTGCGGCGGGGCGGCGCGCGTCTGGCCCTTCTCGATGATGGCGGCGTAGACCTGACCGGGCTTGATGCCGCTCTTGACCATGCCCTCGGCCTTGGTCAGCTCCTCGTTGATGATGGCCTTGAAGTTGTCGATGGGCTGCGCGCCGGAGAGCAGGCGGCCGTTGATGAAGAAGGCCGGGGTGCCGTTGGCGCCCAGCTGGCCGGCCAGGGCCTGATCCCGGTCGATGATCTGCTGGTACTTGGGGTTGGTGATGTCCTTCTTCCAGCGGGCCATGTCCAGGCCGATCTCCTGGGCATACTTCTCGAGGTCAGCGTCCTCGAGCGCGCGGCTGTTGGCGAACAGCTTGCCGTGCATCTCCCAGTACTTGCCCTGCTCACCGGCGGCCATGGCCGCGATGGCGGCGGGCTTGGCGCGGGGGTGGAAGGACAGCGGGTTCTGCTTCATCACCACGCGGAGCTTGTTGCCGTACTCCTCGCGCAGCTTCTCCACGGTGGCGTGGGCGCGGGAGCAGAAGGGGCACTGATAGTCGGAGAACTCGACGAGCGTCACCAGGGCGTCGTCGCTGCCCAGGCGGGCGGAGTCCTCGAGAGGAACCTTGAACACGGTGGGATCGGCCTGGCGCGAGGGCTTCGCGGCCTGACTGGGCGCCGAGGGCGCGGCGGCCGCCTGCACGCTGCCGCTGTCACTGCTCTTACCAGGGCCGGTGGCAGCCTTGCCACCAAAGAACCCGAGCACCAGCCCCACGACCAGGGCCACGATTACATTGGCTTTCATTTTTTGGTTCTGCTCCTTCCGTCTCAGGTCCGTACTGTGCGTGGCGGCCCCGGGCGGGGAAAGGAAGGCGGGCTAGATAACAGAGGGAAATCCGGCCACGCAAGCCGAGCCGCCATTCCGCCGGCAGCTTTCCCACCTCTCCTAGGGTGCCGGAAACACGATGCTTTTCCGGTAAATTCCTCGATGACGCGCCACCCCTGGCGCATGCCAGAGTCGCGATCATGGAAGCGGCCGTACGCGTGGACACCTCCGGGGCCGCCTGCCCGGTACCCATCCTGGAGATCGCCAAGGCCATCCGGCGGGTGCCGGCGGGCACCGTGGTGGAGTTGATCTCCACCGACCGGGGCCTGGAGGCGGATCTGCCCGCCTGGTGCGAGGCCACCGGACACACGCTCCTGCGCATGGAGCGCCGGGGAGCGAGCTACGTCGGGTGGGTGCGCAAGGCGGGGGAGGTTCCAGGAATCCACGGGCCGTAGTGACGCCAGGCCGCCGGGAGTTTCAAAGAATTTGCAGGACGCGCTCTTCGAGCCGCTGGCCCCGATGTACGCCCAGGATGAGGACCCCTGTCTGGAGCAGGTGGCCGACGGTGCGGCTGATCACCTCCTCGGGCTTGTGGGCCTGGCCGTCGAAGCGGACCAGGAGCACGCCGGGGGACTCCAGCTTCGCGGAGAGGACGCCGGGCAGCTGGGTGAGCTCCGGAGGGATGATCTCCCCGCGGGCGATCTGCACCCGGAACTCGGCGCCCTGGCCGGTCAGCTCGGACATGGTCCCGGCCTTGGCGACGGTGCCCCGGTCGAGGATGGCCGCCGCGTCGCACAGCTCCTCCAGCTCCTGGAGGTTGTGGCTGGAGACGACCACCGTCTGCTTGCCCTTCATGTCGCGGATGATCTGGCGCACCTGGCCGGCGACGCGCGGGTCCAGGCCGGCGGTGGGCTCGTCCAGGAGCACCAGCGGGGGCTGTCCCATGAGCGCCTGGGCCATGGCGGTGCGCTTGGCCATGCCGTGGGAGAGGGCCTCGGTGGCCGTCATCCAGGACTCGGCCAGGCCCACCCGCTCGAGCGCCTCGCGGGCCTCGCGCTCGGGCTGGGGCAGGCCGGACAGGCGCGCCCAGTACGTCAGGAGCGCGCCGATCTTCCAGCCCGCCGGGAGGATGGCGTCCTGAGGCAGGGCGCCGAGCTTTCCCTTCAGGGCACCTGGGGACGCGGGGTTCACGCCCATGACCTTGAGGGTGCCCTCGGAGGGGTGGAGGAAGCCGCACATCATCGAGAAGGCGGTCGTCTTGCCGGCGCCGTTGGGGCCGATGAGGCCGTACACCTGCCCCTGGGGGATGGAGAGGGTGACGGCGTTGACGGCCACCTTGGGGCCGAAGCGCTTGGTGACGTGGGAGAGCTCGATGGCGGGATCGCTCACAGGTCCCTCGCGCGCAGGACGGCGTAGGAGCCGCCCAGGAAGATGACGGTGAAGCAGGCGTAGGCCAGGGCGCTGAGGCCGAACTCACTGGCCACCGGGCTCAGCAGGTTCCCCGAGTAGTACGAGGGAGCCAGGTAGCGGATGTTCACGAGGAACGACTTGCCCTCGGAGTACCAGCCGATGAACTCCATCAGCAGGAAGGACATGACGAGCATGAAGTTGAAGACGAGGCTCACGCCCGAGGTGCGGAAGAGGCTCGAGCAGAAGATGGTGATCGCCACGTAGGCCAGCGCGAACACCAGGGTGGCCAGCCACACCTTGAGGAGGCTCAGCACCATGGCGGCGAAGGTGAAGTTGGGGTGGGCGAAGCGGGCGTAGATGAAGAGGCCCACGTCGATGACGAACACCAGGCCCACCAGCAGGGAGGACTGGACGAGGAACTTGCCCAGCAGCACGGAGGACACCCGCGCGCGCACGGTGAGGTAGCGGATGGAGCGCGAGCCCACCTCTCCGCTGATCTGATCGAAGCCCATGAGGGCCACGTACACGGGCAGGAACCAGAGCGTGATCTTGAAGATCCACGCCACGTCCGGGGGCATCTGCTCCAGCGCCTCCATGCCCTCCATGTTCATCCGGGTCTGGTTGGCCACGAAGCTCGCCGCGAGCAGGACCACCAGGGAGAACATGCCGTAGAGGCCGAGCAGCACGAGCGTGCGGGCGCTGCGCACGGCCCGAAGGGTCTCGGCGCTCCAGACCACCGCGATTTCTTTCAATCCGTCCAAGGTGCCGGGCACCCTAGTCAAATCTTCAGTGTCCAGGCCAGTTTCCGCTACTCCGAGAGCAGCCGAGGAGGCGGACGTGGACAGGCTCCGCCAGAGATCTAGGATCGGGCCCAGCTCATGCCGGACTCCCGCCACCTTCTCGCCGCGTTGCTTCTTCCTCTCGCCCTGGTGCTCGGGGCGATGGGGACTGCCACGGGGGCCGCCGAGGCTCCGCAGGCCCCCGAGGGGGGCTCATTGGACGCCGGGACGGCGGATGCCGGGGTGGGGGCGCCGGATGCCGGTGTCGTGGAGCTGGGCCTGGTGCCGCCCCAGCCGGTGCCTTCGCGCAAGGATGCCCCGCCCATTACCAGGTTGCGCTCGCTGAACCGCAAGGAGGATCTGCTGTCGCGGGCGAAGCTCCGTCGGGACGGGCGGCTCGTCGTGCCGGGGCCCGAGGGCGAGGCGACGCTCACCATCGATGCCTCGCTGCAGGAGCAGCTGACGCGCATCATGAAGGACTACCAGGTGCCCTATGGGGCGGCGGTGGTGATGGAGCCGTCCACGGGGAAGGTGCTGGCGCTGGCGGAGCACTCGGAGGCCCAGCCGGATGTGCGGGGGCTCACGACGCGCGCGGTGTTCCCCGCGGCGAGCATCTTCAAGATCGTCACGGGCGGCGCGCTGCTGGAGGCGGGGGTGTCTCCGGACGAGGAGGCCTGCTTCCACGGCGGCAAGCGGCGGCTGAACGAGCGGCTGCTGGAGGACAGCGAGCGGGACGGGGCGTGCTACTCGCTGGCGGCGGCCATGGGGAAGAGCGCCAACGTCGTCTTCGCGAAGATGACCAAGAAGTACCTGGCGGCGGACACGCTGCGGCGGATGGCGGCTCGGCTGCGGTTCAACCGGCCCATTCCTTTCCCCATCCCCACCGACGTCTCGCTGGCTTCCATCCCGGACGATGAGTTCGAGCTGGCCAACACCGGGGCGGGCTTCGGGGACGTGTACCTCTCTCCGCTGCATGGAGCGGCGCTGGCGGCGGCCTCGGCCACGGGCGTGTGGCGGGACCCGGTCCTCTTCGAGCCCGGGCCGGGCGTGGCTCCTCCCGAGGGTGAGCAGGTGCTCACGCCCGAGGTTCAGAGTGCCCTGGAGGAGATGCTGGAGCAGACCGTCACGAACGGAACGGCGCGGCGCATCTTCCGCGAGCGGGCCTTCCGGGTGCCGGGAGCGGTGGGCAAGACGGGCACGCTGGCGGACAAGAATCCGTTCCGCGACTACTCGTGGTTCGTCGGCTACGCGCCGAAGGACAACCCGCGTGTAGCGGTGGCGGCGATCGTCGCCAATGATCCGCTCTGGCGGATTCGCGGTACCTGGCTCGGGCGCGAGGCGATGCGTCTGGCGCTGGAGCGGCTGCCCGCGCCGCCGAAGGCCGTGGCGGCGAAGACGGCGCCCCCGAGCGTGGAGCCGGCGGTGGCCGAGAGCGCGTCTCCGGCGGCTGCCGCGCCTGCCGTGGCCGAGAAGGTGCCTGCGACTTCCGCTGGTGAGGTCGTTGCTGGCAAGTCGGTGTCGACTTCCGCGGAGCCGGTCGTGGCCGAGAAGGCAGCTTCGTTGTCCGTCGAGCCCGCGGTGGCTCGGGAGGCGACGCCGTCGTCTGTTCAGCCGGCTGTGGCGGGAAAGGCGACGCCGTCGTCCATTCAGCCCGCGGTGGCCAGGCCCACGCCTCCGTCACCCGAGGGCCAGGATGAGGGCGACGAAGCGCTGGAAGAGGGGACCGTGGAGATGACGGCGCCCGCCGGGAACGCCGGGCCAATCACCCATTAGCTGTCGTTGGCGCGCTGGAGCGCCTGCTCCAGCCAGGCTCTGTGGGAGAAGATGCTCGTGAACACGGACATCCTTCCCCCGTCCCGTGTCTGCGCACCGATGGAGACGATGCCGACGAGGACTCCGGGCGCGGACTGCTTGACGCATGCTCCACCGCTATCCCCAGTGCCCGTATGCGAGGCCGCCGTGCCATCGGCGCGGCGCTGTTCCTCTGCTCTGAAGACGACGCTTCCTGTTTCCAGTGTGAAGACCCGCGTCACCTTGTTGTCGCCGTATCGGCGGTGCCCGTAGAGCAGGTAGGCCTCCCCAGTCCCAAAACCGGCCATGGTGATGGCATCCCCAACCTGGACTTCGGATGTAGGAAGCAAGAGGGGCTGAAAATCGAGTTCCACGGGCTCGTTCAAGAAAATAGCCGCGAGATCCGCGTTGCTCCAGACGGTTTCTGTTCTTCCTGCTCTGAGCCCCGTGAGCACTTCCAGGTCCGGATGCGCGACGATTTCATTGCCCGCGTACTCCAAGGTCTGGGCGCTCGGTCGTCCCTTGGGGGATGAGCCGTAAGCCACCGTTGTCACGATCGTGCTCTGTGCGCACGGCGAGTGCTTGTCGATGATTTCAGTGAGAGTCACCCCACGGAGCTCCTCGGCTCGTGATCGGCTCCTTTGGGTGCCGCGCCGACGGGGGCGCGTGTTGGAGGAGGCCTGCGGCTGCTGATCTCCAGGCGTGGGAGGGCGTGACCAGCAGACGCAGTGTCCCGCGGTGAGTACGAGACGCGGGTGGATGAGCAAGCCGGTGCAGGGCTTGTAGGAGATGGCTCCTTTCGGGGTGGTGAAGACCGTCGAGATCTTCACCGCCGGTAGGAACCGGTTGGTCGTGTCCGTTGCCCCTGGTGCCACGAGCAAGATGCCCTGCGGGAACAGGTCATCTGGTGGGACAGAATCGAAGGATGGCTCCGTTGTCGGAGGCGCACTCGCTAGGCATGCAGCCTGCGTCACCCACGTCAGTGCGATCACCAGGTAGATGGGCGCCCCTCCGCGTCGATTTGCCCAGGTCATGGCGTGGGTGCTCTCTGTCCCGCCAGACGGATCTCCTCTACGAGCCACTCTCGATAGTGAGGAATGCTCGTGAACGTTGGAGCCTGCCCGAGTCCCCGATTCGAGATGCCCAGCAGCTCAGATCCTTGGTCGGTCTCTCGCAGGCAAGGGCCTCCCGTGTCCCCTTTGTAAGAAGAGGAGTCGGGTGATCCGAACAAGACGTTCTTCCTGTCTGGCTCCAGCAACTCTCGAACTTCCTCTCGGCTGAAGCGTCGCGTTCCATCCCCACTCGAGAGTTCTTCGATGTACCCATAGCCCACCACGGCCAGGAACTCGCCGACCGTGGCTTCGGCGTCCGCCAATCGGACGGGCAGAATGTTCTTCTGCACGGGGTCGTCCAGCCGAATGATGGCCAGGTCGGCGTGATGGACTGCGGCACGCCCCCATTCATCCAGCTGGACCTCGAACCGTGGATGGGGACGGACGTCTCCTTGGTACTCCACGAACCAGGACTCCACGCCCTTTCGGTGCGTCAGCGGTTCATACATGTGAGTGACGACCGCGGCTCTGCTCGCGCAGTCCGAAGCATCCATCCGGATGGCTCTCTCGAGACCTGCTCGAGAGTCCTGGTGCGGTCTGCACACGCATTGGCCCGCCGTGAGCACGAGCTGTGGGGTGAGGAGCACGCCCGCACATCCTCTGTAGCGGGATTGGCCCGGAGGGGAGAGAGCATAGACGGCCACCGTCGAGGGATAGCGGTTGGTGTCATCTGCTTCGCCGATCAACACGTCCCCTTGGAGGCTGGGCCGCAGCTCTCGAGGCGGGAGTGGGGGAGAGCTCTTTGCGGTCGTGCTCTCGATTTGAGGCTCCTTGGGCGTCGAGCACCCACGACAACCTGGTGAAGCCAGGGAGAGAGCTGTCACCAGTGCCAGCAGGGCTCGAGAGCGATGCACGTGTTCGCTTCAGCGCGGGTTGAGCTTCACGAAGCCGCTGTCCACGAAGCCCTGGAAGTACTTCAGCGCGTCCAGCTCGTGCAGCGGCGAGACGCGGACGATCGCCGCCACGTCCCGCTTACCGTCGATGCGCGACAGCAGGTAGCGCTCCGGCGCGCTCAGCGCCATCGTCTTCAGCTGCGCCTGCGGCACCTGCAGCGCCGGCACCTGCGGCGGATCCATCAGCACCAGCCGCAGCGCCTCCAGCAGCCCCGTCTCCGCTTCCTTCAG
This sequence comes from Hyalangium gracile, assembly GCF_020103725.1. Taxonomy (NCBI): domain Bacteria; kingdom Pseudomonadati; phylum Myxococcota; class Myxococcia; order Myxococcales; family Archangiaceae; genus Hyalangium; species Hyalangium gracile. Next base: position 43,088 of record NZ_JAHXBG010000032.1, read on the forward strand.
CAGCTCCGCCGTCTCCGGCGAGGGCGCCATCTCGTGCGCCCGGCGCGCCAGCACCTCGCCGTCCCGGAAGTTCAGCCCGTCCAGGAACATGCGCGCCGCCTGGACCACCTCGTCCACCGAGGACTCCGAGCCGATGATCTGCGGCGCCGGCTCCTCGGCCACCGGCGGGGGCGTGGCCTCCTCGCGCACCTTCACCGCGTCCCGCCGGTACAGCGCGTACAGCCGCTGGTACAGGTAGAAGTCCGAGGCGTGCAGCGCCAGCGCCATCTCGTCGATCGTCAGCCCGTCCTTGATGAGCTGCACCAGGCGCTCGTCCATGCTGCCCGGCTGCCGCGGCTCGGCCAGCCGCTTCTCGTCCACCGTCAGCCGCGCCTTGCCCGACGGGAACGCCGCCCGGATGGCCTCCCACGCCGTCTCCCGGAACTCCCCCTCGCGGTGGATGTCCAGCAGGTCCACCCGCACATCCAACCCCTCCAGCCGGTTGGACACCTCCACCACCTCGAACTGGAACTCCCCCTCCGGCCACTGGAAGGCGTCCAGCAGCATCTCCCGGAACTTCAGGCTCAGCATGCTGAGCACCGTCGCCTCCGCGACGATCCCCTTGATGACCAGGATCTTCCCCAGCCGGAAGTCCGTCTCCCGCTGGGCCTCGAAGGCCCGGCCGAGCTGGTCCTCCGTCAGGTGCCCCATGTTGATGAGGAACTGACCCAGGTATTCTCGGGGCTGGTTCGAGCTGGCGCTGATCACCGCGCCCTCGCTCAACGTCAGCTCCTTGAACACACCCCCGCGCTGGACCAGGAGCTTGCCGGAAACCCGACGGTTGCCCAGGTAGTTGACGACGTCCTTGAGGGGCATCGTCGAAAAGTCTCCTGACAGGCCGTGCATCGCTGCGCATCCTGCATCGCCATGAAGGTGGATATCTACTCGAAACCCTCCTGCTCGCTCTGTGACGAGGCGATCACCGTCGTGGAGCGGGTGCGTGCCCGTATCCCCTTCGAGCTACGGGTCATCAGCATCCTGGAGGATCCTGCGGGCATGTTGGCCTGGCGCTACGACATCCCCGTGGTCCTCATCGACGGGCAGGTGGCCTTCAAGCACCGGGTGGACGAGGCCGCCTTCGAGGCCTGGCTGCGAAAGGCCCAGGGTGGCACAGAGGTTGCTCCTCTCCGCGCCCAAGATGAGTAACGCGGTGCCCTTCTCCAGGAAGTTCAAGGGGATGGGTAGGGCAGGTCGGGGCGCAGGACTGTAAATCTGGGTGCGACGGCGAGGGGCGCGGTGGGTAAGAAAGTTCTGGGTGGGGGCAGGAGGTTGTCGCGGTGGCGCTGAAGCGCAAGCACGGAGGGAAGGCGGGAGGTCAGCCGACCGTGCTCCTCGTGGAGCCGCGGCCGGAAGATCTCGAGGCGACGCGGGCCCACCTGACGGAGGCGGGGTTCCGGGTGGTTCCGCTCACGCGGTTCGACGCGGCGGCGCCCCTCTTCGAGGTGGTCCGCCCCGATGCCGTGGTGCTGGCCGCCCACCCTCCGGACTTCTCGGCGGTGGCGACGGTGCGCCGGCTGCGGCAGATCTGCGGGGGCACGGTGCCGCTGTTCTACCTGGTGGATCCGCAGGACCCCCAGGCCTGGCGCTTCTGCGTGGAGAAGGGGCTGTGCGTGGACATCGTGCCGCGCACGGGGCCCGGCTCGGAGCTGGCCCACCGGCTGCACTCGCAGATCCGGCTGAGGGACTCGGTGCTGCGCGCCGCGGAAGGGGCGGACACCGGCACCGCGCTGGTGCTGCATGATCCGCTCACCGGCCTCTACAACCGCGCCTTCCTGCTGGCGCAGATCGGCCTGGAGGCCCGGCGCGCGGAGCGCTACGGCGGCGTCTTCGCCGTGGCGGCCTGCGCGCCGCAGAGCCTGAGGGCCTTCCGCAAGCAGTACGGGCGGGCCATGGCGGAGCGGCTGCTGGTGTACACGGCCGTGGTGCTGGGGCAGACGGTGCGCGAGTCGGATGTGGTGGCGCGCGTGTCCGACGACGAGTTCGCGGTGCTGTTCCCGGGGGCGACGGAGGAGTGCCTGCCGGATCTGCTGGGGCGGATCTCCGCGCGCTTCGCGCTGGCCCGCTTCCAGGTGGAAGGAAAGCAGCTGCGGGCGTCACTGAGCCTGGGAGCGGTGAGCTTCCCGGACATGGTGGGAGCGCCCACGCAGCTGCTCAGTGGAGCGATTCAAGAGATGCGCCGTGCGCGGGGGGCGCCGGCGGGCAGCAGGCAGGAGCCGGCTGTCGGGGTGAGGAATGAAGAGGGTGGCCAGGAAGCACTGGCGGTCACACTTTCTTCGTGAGGGCGAGGGGAGACGAGGGGATGGATCGGATCGCGGTGCTGGTAGTGGACGACGAGGAGTCGGTGCGGACGTTCCTGGCCGAGCTGCTCGGGAACGCTGGATACCAGGTGCGGTGCGCCTCGAGCGGGGCGCAGGCCCTGGAGATGCTGGGAGGAGGCTCTTTCGACGCGGTGCTGCTGGACGTGGTGATGCCGGAGATGAGCGGCCTGGAGGTGCTGCGGCAGTACCGGAGCTCCGGCGGCACGGCGCCCGTCATCGTCCTGTCGGCCCTGGCCGGCGCGGATGACGCGGTGCGGGCCATGAAGATGGGAGCCAGCGACTACCTCGCCAAGCCGTTCGGCAATGACGAGCTGGAGGACGTGCTGGCGCGCGCGCTGGGGACGCGGGCTCCGGCCCGTCAGGCCTCGGTGCCGGCGCTGGCTCGGGCGGAGGCTCCGTCGGTGCTGGAGCTCAACGAGGCCCGGGTGCTCATCTCCACCTCGCCGGCGATGCGCCGGGCGCGCGCGCTGGTGGAGCGCATCGCCGACACGGACGTGCCGGTGCTGCTGCTGGGCGAGTCCGGAACGGGCAAGGAGGTGATCGCCCGGGAGATCCACGCTCGCAGCCAGCGGCGCAACAAGCCGTTCATCAAGGTGAACTGCGCGGCGCTGCCGGGCGAGCTGCTGGAGAGCGAGCTCTTCGGCCACGAGCGCGGCGCCTTCACGGGGGCGACGGCGGAGAAGCCGGGCAAGTTCGAGCTGGCCGACCAGGGCACCATCTTCCTGGACGAGATCGGCGAGATGGCCATCCGGCTGCAGGCCAAGCTCCTCCAGGTGCTGCAGGACGAGGAGTTCTTCCGCGTGGGCGGCAAGAAGAGCGTCCGGGTGGACAGCCGCGTGGTGGTGGCCACCAACCGCGATCTCGAGAAGGAGATCGCGCTGGGCAACTTCCGCGAGGATCTCTACTACCGCCTGAACGTGGTGGCCATCCGCCTGCCGCCGCTGCGCGAGCGCATGGAGGACGTGGTGCCGCTGACGGACCACTTCCTCAAGAAGTACGGCAAGCACTACATCCACGGCGTGTCGGAGCTGCCCTCCGAGGTGCTCAAGGCCTTCACCGAGTACGACTGGCCGGGCAACGTGCGCGAGCTGGAGAACATGGTGCGCCGGCTGTGCGTGCTGAAGGATCCGACGCTGGTGCTGGACGAGCTCAAGGATGGCCGCACGCCCGCCAGCGCTCCGTCGCTGCCCACCGCGTACGCCGGGGACGACGGCCTGCCGCCGCCGGCGCGGGCTCCGGAGCCGGAGCCGGTGCGTCCGCCGCCGGGCTCCAGCCTGCAGGTGCTGGAGATGCCGCCGCGGGGTGGGGCGCCGGTGCCTCCGCCCGTGACGGAGCTCTCCTTCAACCAGGTGGCGCCGCGCTACAACAACCCGTTCGACATCCCGCAGCCTCCGCCTCCGCCTCCGAGCGTGCCGGTGGGGGAGATGTCCCTCAAGGACATCGGCAAGCGGGCGGCGATGCTGGCCGAGCGCGAGGCCATCCTGGCGATGCTCCAGCGCACCGCGTGGAACAAGCGCAAGGCCGCGGGCAAGCTGCGCATCAGCTACAAGGCGCTGCTCTACAAGATCAAGGAGTGCGGCATCGTCGATCCGCGAGCCAGCGCGGAGTTCTGATATGCCGGGGGGCATGGCTCCGCCCCTCGTGCTGCTGGGGTCCGGCTATACGCTCACGCGGCTCGCGTTGCTCGAGGCGCGTGAGGGCCGGACGGTGATCGCTTCGACGCGGGATGCCTCGCGCCGCTCCGAGCTGGAGCGCGCGGGCGCCCGCGTCTGTCTTTTGGAGGAAGCCCTCGCGCAGACCGAGGGCGCTCACGCCGTCTGCTCCGTGCCGCCGGAGGCCGGGCTGGATGCGCGGATCACGGAGGCGCTCTCCCGTCACCCGCCTGCCCGGTGGGTGTACCTGTCCTCGACCGGCGTGTACGGCTCGGCTCGGGGGGAGGTGGACGAGGCCACGCCGGTGGATCCCTCCTGGCCTTCCTCCCAGCCCCGTCTCGAGGCGGAGGCGCGCTTCCGCCCGCTCGGTGCGGTGGTGCTCCGCGTGGCGGGCATCTATGGCCCGGGGCGCGGGCTGCACTCGCGGCTGCTGGCCGGGACGCTCCGGCTGCCCGAGGGCGGAGGCGGCCGCATCTCGCGCGTCCACGTGGACGATCTCGTGGAGGCCATCCGGGTGGCCCTGGCGCGAGGCACGCCGGGCGGCCTCTACTGCGTGGCCGATGATCGGGCCGCGGCGCAGGGCGAGACGGTGCCCTGGCTCTGCGAGCGCCTGGGGCTGCCGCTGCCTCCCACCGTGCCGCTGGCCAGCATGCACGAGACGGCCCGAGGGGACCGTTGCATCCAGAACAGGCGGCTCCGAGGGCTCGGGTGGGTTCCTCGATATCCGGATTTTCCGTCGGGCTTTGCCGCCGTCCTGGAGGCTGAGGGGATCCCTCAGTCCACGAAGTGATGGAGTGACTCATTAGCGGGGCTTGCTGCCCGGGAGGGAGACCCGGGGGGAGCGTCTTTTCAGCCCGCTTCCTGCCTGTCAGGCTAGCCGCGTGGCCGTGATGCGCGCGGCCGGTGGTTTGAGAGGGAAGGGATGTCACACAAGCTGCTCGCTGCGTTCAACGAGGGTGTGAATCGCTCGATGGCCGGTGATCACTCGGCCGCGATCCGGGCATTCGACAAGGTGCTGGCCGAGGACGCTCGCCACACCCCGGCGCTGAGCGCCAAGGGCTTCTCGCTCTCGAGGCTGGGTCGACCGGCGGAGGCGCTGAAGTGCTTCCTGCGCGCCATCGAGCTGGACTCCTCGGTGGCGGACAACTACCGCAATGCCGGGATCTGCCAGCTCGAGCTGGACGAGCCGGAGGACGCCGCCACCCTGCTGGAGCGCGCCTTTCAGCTCAACCCCGAGCCGCATTACCGCGAGGCGGCCGCGGTCGAGCTCTTCACCCTGGGAGAGTCGCTGCTGACCGGAGGCCGCCGGCCGAGCAAGGAGCGCTACCGGCACGCGCGCCATGCCTTCGAGCTGGCGCTCGAGTACCACCCCGCCTTCGTCGATGCGGCGAGGGCGCTGGCGGACGTCTGGACGCACCTGGGGGATGCGGAGCGCAGCAGCCACTACGCGCACCTGGCGGCTCGCCTGCGTCCCGCGGGCTGAGCGGTGGGAGTCGAGGTTGTTACCTCTGAGGTGGTGCCCCACCTCTCGCTTCGGAGCCTTTGAATGATCGTGATGCTCGAGCCGAACTCGCCGCCTGAGACGGTGAACGCGGTGCTGCAGGTCGTCTCCCAGTACAAGGGGATCACGCCGCGCACGCACGTCATCGAGGGCGCCGAGTACACCGTCACGGAGATCTACCTGCTGGGCCCGACGGCGCAGGTGCCGATGGAGCCCTTCCAGCAGATCCCCGGCGTGCGGCAGGTGGTGCGCGTGTCGGAGAAGTACCGGGTGATCGGCCGGCACGGAGGGAAGCGGGAGACGGCGGGGTTCGAGTACAACGGGGTGACGTTCGACGAGAAGAGCGTGAACCTCTTCGCGGGCCTGTGCGCGGTGGACACGCGCGAGAGCGTGGACGCGATGATGGGGGCGCTGGCGAAGTGCGGCATCCGCACGACGCGCATGGGGGCGTACAAGCCGCGCACCAGTCCGTACGAGTTCCAGGGCTTGGGGGCGGCGTGCCTGCCGTGGGTGTTCGAGCTGGCGGGGAAGCACGGCGTGAAGGTGGTGGCGATGGAGGTGACCAACCCGCGCCACATCGATGAGATCCGCGAGGCGCTGGAGGCCTCGGGCAACGCCACGGGCGTCATGCTGCAGGTGGGCACGCGCAACGCGCAGAACTTCGAGCTGCTCAAGCAGATCGGCCAGCAGCGGGTGTTCCCGGTGCTGTTCAAGCGCGGCATGGGCATCACCCTGGAGGAGTCGCTCAACGCCTGCGAGTACGTGGCGAGCGAGGGCAACCCGAAGATCGTCTTCTGCCTGCGCGGGGTGAAGACGCACCTGGGGGATCCGCACCGGAACATGGTGGACTTCGCGCACGTGTCCGTGGTGCGGCGGCTCACCCGCCTGCCGGTGTGCGTGGATCCGTCACACGCGATCGGCCGCGCGGAGGTGGGGCCGGACGGGCTGCCGGACATCTTCCACGCCATCGGGCAGGGGCTGATCGCGGGGGCTTCCATGGTGCTGGTGGACTTCCATCCGCACCCGGAGCAGGCGCTGTGCGACGGGCCCCAGGCGCTGCGGCTGGAGCAGCTCCCGGCGCTCCAGAACTACACGCGCATCGTCCGCGACGCGTACGAGCAGGTCGTACGCAACGGGGATGGGCTGCGCGCTCAGTCGGCGACGCGGTAGCTGCCCAGCACGCGGAACGAGGCGCACAGCCCGGCGGCGGAGTCGAGCGCCTCGCCGACGCGGGGCTCCTCCCGTGAGCCCTCGAGATCCAGGCAGAAGACGTACTCCCAGGGCTTGCGCAGCGGTCGGGGCTCCAGGCGAATGACGTTGAGCCCGCGCTCGGAGAAGACGCCGAGCACCTTCTGGAGCGAGCCGGGGCTGTTCTCCAGGGTGAACATCACCGACGTCTTGCTCCTGGAGCCCGAGAGCACGGGCACAGCGCTCAGCGAGACGAAGCGGGTCAGGTTGTTCGGTGAGTCCGCCACGCCTTCGAGGAGCACGTTCAGGCCGTAGAGCTCCGCCGCGGTCCGGCTGGCGATGGCCGCCGTGTGGGGAGGCTTCTGCTCCGCCAGCCGCTTGGCGCTGCCCGCCGTGTCCGCATCCGCGACGGCGGCGAAGCCGTGCTGGCGTAGGAAGCCCGCGCACTGGGCCAGGGCCTGGGGGTGGGAGACGACGCGGCGGATATCGGTCAGCTCGACTCCCGCTGGCGCCAGGAGGCAGTGCCGGATGCGCAGCGACAGCTCGCCCGTGATGGGCAGGGAGAACTCCATCAGCAGGTCCACGTTCTCGATGACGGAGCCCGCCAGGGAGTTCTCCACCGGCACCGCGCCACCGTCCACCCGGCCCGAGGCCACCGCCTCGAACACCGCGCGGAAGCTGGGGCACGGCACGGCCTCGACACCGGGACCGAAGAGGGCTCGCGTGGCCTCCTCGCTGTAGGCGCCACGCTCGCCCTGGAAGCCCACCCGAGGACTACCCATGCCAGTTCTCCGCGCGCGGATACGTCCCGAGCACCTTCATCGACGAGGTGAGCGGCTGGAGATCCTCGAACGCCGCGATGAGGGGCGCCGAGGCCGCGTGCCCCTCCACATCCAGGTAGAACCGGTAGCGCCACGGCTCGCCGGGGATCGGCCGGGACTCCAGCTTGGACAGGTTGACTCCGCGCTGCGCCAGCGTCGTCAGCACCTGCCCGAGCGTCCCTGGCCGGTGCTCCAGCACCACCGTGAGCGTCGTCTTGCACGGCACATCCGGTGGCACGGGCGCGGCCTCGCGGGCCAGCTCCACGAAGCGCGTGTAGTCCCCGGAGGCCGGCTGGAGATCCCTCGCCAGCACCTGCAGCCCGAAGCGCTGGGCCGCGGACTCGCTGGCGATCGCCGCGATCGTGGGATCATTCCGCTCGCGCACCTTCTGGGCCGCGCCGCTGGTGTCGAACTCGGGGAGAGGACGGATCCACGGCACCTTGCGCAGGAACAGCTCGCACTGCGCCAGCGCCTGCGGGTGGGACAGCACGGTGCGGATGTCCTCCAGCCTCGCGCCCGGCAGACCCAGCAGCCGGTGATCCACCTGGCTGAGCATCTCGCCGATGATCGTCACGCTCCCGGCGGCGAGCAGATCGTACGTCTCGCTCATGCTCCCCGCCGAGGTGTTCTCGATGGGCAGCAGTGCCAGATCCAGCTCGCCGCGGCGCAGGGCATCCATCGCCTCGCGGCCCGTCTCGAAGCCGGTGAGGAGGACTCCTCCCTGTCGGCCCGCGTAGCGATCCCGTGCCGCCATGTGGCTGTAGGAACCCTCGATGCCCGGATAGCCCACGCGCAGGGGGGTGGTGTCCAGCCGCTGGATGAGCGCCTGCTGCCGCGCCACGGACATGTCCATGATGAGCCGGAAGATGCGCTCGATCTCGTGAGGATCCAGCCCGTGGGACGTGGCCGCCTCACGCACCTTGCGGAGCACGAGGTCCTCCCGTGTCGGGTCCCGCAGGGGAGAGGCCGCCGCGAGCTTGGCGCGGGCGATGTCGTCCGCGAGGTCCATCCGCCGGCGCAGGGCGTCCAGGATCTCCGAGTCGATGCGCTCGATGCCGATTCGAAGGGTGTCGAGGTCCGGAAGGTCCGCCATAGGGCACTAATATAGGGACGGGCGAGCGGCTCCAGCCATTTCGAAGGGGCCTGTATGCCAGTTTCGGGTCCCGTGCGTCCTTCTTTCCCGGAAGCGCATTCGGAGGAAGATTGAGGGGCACCGCCGCCATGGACGAGCTGTCAATCGAGCCACGCACCCGCGCTGGGCTCGACTTCGACGCGCTCGTGCAGGGAGAGCAGGCCGCCCCTTCCGGACGGCGCTTGCGCCGCTTCACCCTTCACCCACGCAGGAGCCTGCCCACCCTGGAGGCCGAGCTCAAGCGCGCCCAGCTGGAGCTGGACAAGCTGCTGCGCTCCGCGAACCCGAACGACAGCGCCGTGATGCAGCAGGTGGAGGCGGTAGGGCGGGCGGCGCGCCCGTAGTCGCGGCTCAGTCGATGGGCCGCGCGATGACCTGGGCTGTCGGAGCGGCCTCGGGGGGAGCGTCGATGGTCCGGATGGGACCCTTGAACCAGCGCCGGGCCGAGGCGTACCACCAGATCGTGATGGCGAGCAGCACTCCGCCCGCGAGGATCGGCGCGTAGTTCACGTCGTACCAGGTGAAGCTGGGGCTACCCGGCACCGCGGAGGGCAGGAACGGCAGGCAGAAGTAGACCGAGATGACGGCGATCTCCGCCACCGCCACGGTGCACATCCACTTGTAGTGCCGGCCGAGCGTCCACGGGCCCGGCCGGAAGCTGTCGCCGGCCTTCAGCCGCAGGTAGATGGGGATGAGGAAGGCCAGGTACAGCCCGATTACCGCGATCGAAACGACCGCGTAGAACGCCACGGGGACTCCGGCGGGGCTCTTGTACAGCGCGGGCAGGGTGATCAGGACGCCGATGACCGAGGAGGCAATCACCGCGTTGGTCGGCACCTGGGTTCTGGGGTGCACCTTGCTCCAGAGCCGGCTGCCGGGCACGGCGCCATCACGGCTGAAGGCGAACATCATCCGGGAGGTGCTCGTCATGCAGGCGATGGCACAGAAGACCTGGCCGACCGTGGAGATCAGCATGACGACCTTGAACATCGCGGACGGAAGCGCGGAGGCGAAGACGGCGGTGATCTGCCCGGCCCCATAGCCGTTGCCCGGGTCGTTGATGAACTTCGTGTCCTTGGCGACGAACAGGAACGCCAGGAGCAGGATCCAGCCACCGATCGCCGAATAGAAGATCGATTGCCAGATGCCCTTCGCCGAGGTGATCGCCGCGTCGTGCGTCTCCTCGGACAGGTGCGCCGAGGCATCGAAGCCGGTGATCGTGTACTGGGTGAGCAGGAAGCCCAGCGGAAGCACGTACCACCAGTACATGCCGTCGGAGAAGCCCGAGTTGTTGATGCGCTCGGTGAAGACGAACGAGGGCGACTGATACTCCTTCGCGGTCAGCAGGAGGATCAGCACGACCGCGAGCGAGCCGAACACGTGCCAGTACGCGGAGATGTTGTTGACCACCGCCAGCAGGTGCGAGCTGAAGATGTTGAGCAGCGCCGCCACGATCATCAGCACCACGAACAGCAGGAACGCCTGATTCAGTGGGTCTCCGCCGAGCGTGGTGGACCAAATGGGAGAGAACAAGCCGAGGGTGACGTTCATGAAGGTGGCGCACGCGTAGACCACCGAGGCGGTGACCGCGATGAGCCCGATCAGGTTGAGCCAGCCCGTGTAGAAGCCGGCGCGCGGGCCGCCCAGTCGGGCCGCCCACCAGTAGATCCCTCCAGCGGTAGGGAAGGCCGAGACCAGCTCGGACATGCACAGTCCGATGATGAGGATGAAGACGGAGATGAGCGGCCAGCCCCACGAGATGGCGATCGGGCCGCCGTTGTTCCAGGCATGGGCGAACGTGGTGAAGCAGCCGGCCAGGATCGAGATGATGGAGAAGGAGATGGCGAAGTTCGAGAACCCGGACCAGGTGCGCTTGAGCTCCTGCTTGTAGCCGAGCTCGGCCAGCCTTCTCTCGTCCTCGTTGAGCGGAGTGTTGACGTCGGCCACAGGAGTCCTCCTCGCAGGCGGAATGTCTCGCGCCGTCCAGCGGAGCGATTTCTACCACTCACTTCGGGAGTGTCGTCTTCCCGAGTTTGAGGATGAGCTTGAAGTGCTGGGCGCTGACGGGGACCACGCTGATCCGGCTGCGGGTGATGAGCTGGATGTCCTTCAGCGCAGCCGTCTTCTTGATGGTGGCCAGCTCCACGGGTTGCTGGAGGGCGACCACGGGGCCGACCTCCAAGGAGGCCCAGTCCTCGCCGGGAGCGGTGGGGTCCGGGCCGGCGGCGGTGAGCACCTGGGCCACGGCGACGACGGCCTTGTCCTCGTTCGAGTGGTAGTAGAGGCAGAGGTCGCCGGGCTTCATGGCCCGGAGGTTGTTGCGAGCCTCGTAGTTGCGCACGCCAGTCCAGTCGGTCTTCCGCTCCTTCTCGAGCTGGGCGTACGGGTAGACGGAGGGCTCACTCTTGATCAGCCAGTACTGGGTCTTCGCCATGGCGGCGCACTCTACCCATACGGTAGGGAGACGCGAGCCCTGTGTAGGCTCTTCAAGCCCCTTCAGCCTGGCCCCGGTGCCCGTGTCGGGCGAGAACGCCACCGACTGGTATGCTTGTCATACCAGTTCGCAACCACTCCGGCCGACAGGGGGCTTGAGCTGATGGCCCCCTCAGGGGTTGGGCGAGTGATGGTCAGTGATCTTCAGGCCTGCTCCACTGATCGCGGCTTCCTTGGATGAGAGGATCGTGCTGATCGAGTGCCTCGCTCAGGTTCATGCTCACGCGGCCGTGGTGCGGATAGCGACCTCGCCCTCCACGGGCTCGTCCTCGATGCCCAGGCGGCGCTCCAGCGTCTGCTCCAGATAGAGGATCTGGTTCTTCTCGGTGAGGCCGCTGAGCAGCGTCACCGTCTTGCCCGAGCGCTCCACCGCCTTGAGCTCGTACGTGTACGTCTGATTCCCTTTGTTCGTCCGGACGTTCTCCACGCCGTAGAGCTGGGTGAACTGTCGCCCCGGAACATCCCGATTGCCGGGCCAGGGCAGGGGACCGTGGCGGATGCTGAGCTGGTTGCGGCCCACCTCGATCCGCGTGCGATTCACCAGCCCCGTCAGCGTGTAGTACGTGAGCCCGACGCCGACCGCCACGTGGGCGACGGGGAAGATCACCATGATGATCGGCGTATCGTCGACCGTGAGCGCGATGCCGTACCACATGAGCAGGAACGAGTCCCACGCGATGCAGAAGAAGATCAGGAAGATGTGGACGAAGCTGAACCACCGCCAGGAGATGACGGTGCTGCCGGCCGCCTCCTCCACCTTGAACTTCTCCGGGAGCGGCGCCTTGGGCCGGACCAGCTTGGGCTTGTCCTGCGTCTGAGGGGCGAGCCCTCGCGCCTTCCGGCCCGACAGATCGTAGACCGCGTTGCACGAGTGGCACTTCGCCACCGCCAGGTCCAGGCGCACATCCTCTGGTCGCAAGGGTGACTGGCAGACTTCACAGGAGAGCTGCATGGTCCAGGAGACTCCGGCTGAGAACCACCGGAGTCTACCGGATGCCAGTCAGAGACAGGAGGGGGGCCTCAGGCGACGTGGGTCTTCAGGAACACCCGGAGCGCCTCTGCCACGCTCCACGCCTGCGCGATGCACCCGCGCGGCCGGTAGGGCTCCGTCGCGTCGAAGATCTCGCTGATCTGCCCCACGCCCGCGTGCTCCAGGTGGTGCTCCAGCCCCTGCAGCAGCGCTCGCGCCGCCTTGATGTCCGGGTTCACCTTCAGCGTCGCGTCGATGTAGTGCCCGATCAGCCAGCCCCACACCGTTCCCTGGTGGTAGGCCGCGTCTCGCGCCCGCAGGTCCCCGTCGTAGTTGGCCTTGTAGTCCGGGTGTCCCTGCGCCAGGCTGCGTAGCCCCACTGGGGTCAGAAGATCCCGCCGCACCACCTCCAGCACCGCCTCCCACCGCTCGCGCCGCAGCACTGGATGGCGCAGCGAGATCGCGAACACCTGGTTGGGCCGGATGGCCGGATCGTCCTTGCCGCCCTCGCCATCCACCACGTCCAGCAGGCAGTTGCCGGCCGGGTTCCAGAAGCGCTTGTTGAAGCTGCCGTACACCCGCTCCGCCGCGCCCATGTAGGGCGTCGCGTCCTTGCCCAGCCGCTCGGCCCAGGTGGCCATCAGCCGCAGCGCGTTGAACCAGAGCGCGTTGATCTCCACCGCCTTGCCGCGCCGGGGCGTCACCACCCAGCCGTCCACCTTGGCGTCCATCCACGTGAGCTGGTAGCCCTCCGCGCCCTGCCGCAGCAGCCCGTCCGCCGGGTCGACGCCAATCCGGAAGCGCGTGCCTCGCAGGTGGTGCTCCACGATGCTGGCCAGCGTGGGGAACATGTCCTTCAGCAGCTCCGTGTCTCGTGTGGTCTCCACGTAGCGGTCCACCGCGTGGAAGAACCAGAGCGTGGCGTCCGCCGTGTGGTACACGCCATCGTTCTCTCCGTCCGGGAAGTAGTTGGGGATCAGCCCGTCCTTCACGTAGTGCTGGAAGGTGCGCAGGATGGCCGCCGCCTCCCGGTACCGTCCCGTGCACAGCGCCAGCCCCTCGAGCGAGATCATCGTGTCCCGCCCCCAGTCCGTGAACCAGTGGTAGCCGGCGATGACGCTGCGCGCGTCCTGGCCGATCGAGCGCGCCCAGGCATCATCCGCCGGGCGCATCGGGTCGATGATGAACTGGTCCGCCGCCAGCACCATCCGCGCGGGCACTCCCGCGTGGGCCTCCGCCGGAGCCCGCGCCAGCAGCTTGCGCTCGCGCTCCCGCTCCAGCTCGAAGGTCTCCCGCGGGTTGCGATCCAGCACCCACCAGTCCTCCGTCGTGACGCCCAGCGCCAGGGGCTCTCCCTGCGCCACGCTGCACTCGAAGTAGCCAGGGCTGTGCTGGACCTCCGTGTGGTCATACCCGCGCGCCCGCTCCGTCCGGTAGAGCAGCGAGTGCGAGCTCTGGCTCAGCGCCACGAAGGGCACCGCGCAGCTCGCGTGCAGGCGCATCCGCATGCGAGGCGCGTCCTCCGTGGCCTGGAGCTCCACGCGCTGCCCCTGGATGCGGACTATGGGTTCGGACACCGTGCCGGCGATCGGCCCGTCATGCGGCCGCGCCACCGGAAACGGCCGCAGCCGCAGGTGCACCTCGGGGCCCGAGACGTGCTCCCACTGCACGAAGAGGGTGTTCTCACCGTGCACCAGCATCAGCTTCCGCCGCAGCCGCGACGGGCCCAGTTCGTACTCCCAGACCGGGATGAGCCCGTCCAGGTGGAAGCTCCGCAGGGTGGCCACGCCCTCCTGGACGGAATGCCCATCCGCGTGCTCCTCGGCGCCGAGCAGGTACAGCTTGCCGCTCACCTGCGCCTGCTCCACCAGGCGAGCGAGCAGCACCACCCGGCCGCGCTTGGGCAGGCTGGGGACGAACAGGCCGTGGTAGCGGCGCGTGTTGCAGCCGGCCACCGTGCCGGAGGCATAGCCGCCTCTCCCGTTCGTCACCAGCCATTCCCGGCTGATGACGTCCGAGAGCTCCGGTCCACTCGTCCAGTCAAAGCCCAGGCGGGGCAGGGCGGGGGCAGGATTCTCAACGGGGTTCACGCGGGGTCTCCTCGGTGCTCGCGAGCACCAGCGCTGTCTGTCCAGGAACGCGCAGCCGGCCCTCCCCTGGGAGTGCGGGTGCGCCCATACCGCCGAAGCGGACGTGCTCTGAAGACAGAAGGAGCCGCCAGATTTTTCCCGGCTCCGGCGCCAGGAGCGGCTCCGGGCACGGCTCCAGGTCCAACCCCGTGCCCAGGTTGAGCAGGAGCAGGCGGTCGCCCTCCTGCCCGCTGCCGAAGTAGCGCAGCACCAGCGCGTCCCGCGACAGCACCGCCCCCGCGATGCGGCTCGGGTCCTGCGCCGCGAACACCGGATCCTCCCGGCGCAGGCGCAGCAGCTCCCGGTGCAGCGTCAGCGCCTCTCGGTTCCGCTCCCGCTCGGCCCACTCCAGCTTCGAGGCCCGGAAGGCCTGCTCTCCAATGGGCACGTCGTGCCCCTCCACCTCCAGCGCCTGGCGGGCGCTCGGGAACTGGGAGAGGAACTCGTTGCGCCCTTTGTGGACCAGCTTCTGCAAGTCCTGCTTGTGGTCCACGAAGTACAGGAAGGGCGAGGAGGCGAAGAACTCCTGCCCCATGAAGAGCATGGGCGTCTGTGGCAGCAGCAGCAGCAGCGTCGTCAGCGCCCGGGCCCTCGCGTAGCCGGCCACGACGTGCAGCCGCTGGCCCCGCAGCGTGTTGGCGAGCTGATCGTGGTTCTGCAGGTAGAAGACGATCTGCTCGGGCGGGGTGCGCAGCAGCGGCGAGCCCCGGCGCTTCTTCTGCCAGGAGTAGTACTGCCCCTGGTACAGCGAGTTGCGCAGCGCGCAGGACAGCAGCTCCTGGGCGGTGCCGCGGTAGTCCATCAGGTACGCCTCCGAGCGTCCCACGGAGGCCACTCGCGCCGAGTGGTGGAAGTCGTCCACCCACAGCCCGTCCGCGCCGTACCCGCTGCGCTCCGTCGGGGTGATCACCCGCGCGTCCTGGGGCTCGTTCTCGGCGATGAGGAGGAGCTTCCGCTTCCCGGCGGCGGCGCGCGTCTTCTCCACCAGCTCCCGGACGATGTGCCGGGGCGAGGCGTCATAGAGGCTCTGGGTGGCATCCAGCCGCAGCCCGTCGAAGTGGTACTCGGACACCCAGAGGCAGGCGTTCTGGATGAAGAACTCCCGCGAGGGGCCCGCCGCCTCCCCGTCATCGAAGTTGGTGGGATCGCCCCACTCGTTGGGGTACTTCGAGTTGAAGTAGCCCTGGGAGTACTGGGACAGGTAGTTCCCGTCCGGCCCCAGGTGGTTGTAGACGACGTCCAGGATGATGCCGAGCCCCAGCCGGTGCGCCTCGTCCACCAGCAGCCGCAGGTCATCCGGCTCGCCGTACACCGCGCAGGGCGCGAAGAGCGACACCCCGTCGTAGCCCCAGTTGTACCGGCCGGGGAAGGTGTGCAGGGGCATCAGCTCCACCACCGTGACGCCCAGCTCCTCGAGCAGGGGCAGCTTCGCCGCCGCGGCCGCGTAGGTGCCCTCGGGCGTGAAGGTGCCGACGTGCAGCTCGTAGATGACCTGGCCCTTCATGGAGGCCAGGCCGCGCCAGTCCCGGTCGGACCAGGCAAAGCGGCTCGGGTCCACGACGCGGGAGGGGCCATGAGGGCCCTCGGGCTGGAAGCGCGAGCAGGGATCCGGAAAGGTATCCCCGCCATCCAGCTGGTATTTGTACAGGGCACCCGCGGCAATCGCGTGGGTGCCCTCGAAGTAGCCGCCCGCCGTCCTCTCGAGCGGCAGGCAGCGCAGCCCGCTGGGATCGTGCAGACAGACGTCGACACTCCTCCGCCGAGGGGCCCAGACGCGAAAGCGCGTCCTTCCATCACCGAGAACCCGAGCACCGAGGGTGAGCTGGAACGGCGTATTGGAGTCCAATGGCTCCCTCCCGAGAAGTGACGCGTCGCCGGAAACTTGGAGGCGACCGGACCCGACGTGAAGCAACGCTGGCGAGCGTTCCTGGCGCTCGTTGGGGAGCCTGCTCCTCGGGCGGAGGGTGGCGGAGGGCCTCTGTCCTCTCGAGCGAGGCCCCCGCCGCCGGTAACAAATTCAGGTGCTGCCCTGCTTTTCAGGCCTCCTTGGCCAGGCCTTCCGGAGCTGCCGTCAGCTTGCCCTGCAGCATCGCGCTGCCGGCATAGAGGCTGGCGCCCACCAGCCCCAGCACCGCGGCCTCCGAGAGCGGGCCGAGCACCGAGCCCAGCACCGCCATCGCCACGCCACCCGACATGAACGCCGCCACCATCGCCGCCGCCGCCTTCCTCATCTCTTCCACCCTCCTCATCTATCGGGGCCCGTCGCCCGTCACTCTCGTGCCTCTGTCCTTTCAATCTATGTGCCGGGCTCGCGCGCTTCAGGAGGGAAGGCGCGAGGCAAAAGGAAGGAAAACCTTTTCCCACCCTGGGTGCCGATCCTTGGAAACCGACGGGAGGATCGCACGTCGCGTTCCGGAAAATTTTCCCGGACCGCAAGGCATCTTTGGGGAGGGCAACGCGCAACCCACCGCGATCCATTGGTTTTCCTCTCCTGGGGAGCGTGGCACGCGCGGTGCTACGGCAAGCCCGCCGAAGGAACAACGCTTCAACACGCCAGTACGGCGTGGGGGCGAGTAGCGGACACACGGATGGAGGAGAGGCGAACAATGAGCAAGACGCGGGCGAGTTTCTGGGCGGTGGTGGGCGTGCTGCTCCTGGCAGGGTGCGCCCACAAGCCGGCGATGAAGGTGGACAACTCGGATCAGCCGTACCGCATCGGGCGCGAGGACGTGCTGGATGTCGCGGTGTGGAGGGACGCGGATCTGTCCCGCACGCTGCCGGTGCGTCCGGATGGCTACATCTCCATGCCCATGACGGGCGACGTGCTGGCCGCGGGCAAGACGCCCACCGAGCTGGCCGAGGAGATCAAGGGCCGGCTGCAGCCGTACGTCCAGGAGCCGCGAGTCACCGTCATCGTTCGTGAGGTGAACAGCAGCCGCATCTTCGTCACGGGCGAAGTCACCCACCCGGGCGCCTACCCGCTGCGCGGACGCGTCTCGCTGGTGCAGGCCATCGCGCTGGCCGGCGGCTTCACGGACTTCGCGAACTCGGACGGCATCACCGTCATTCGCAGCGATGGCCAGGGCGGGAAGATCCCCGTGCGCTACAGCGATCTGATCTCCTCGGACGGCAACGGGGACGTCATCCTGCGCCCGGGTGACACCATCGTCGTGCCGTGAGGCGACGGGTGAGGGCAATCGAGGGCGAGGGGGCGGGGATGCGTGCAAGGAGGGCGGCGATGATGGGTGGCGTGAGGAAGCTTCTGGCGGCGTGCATGTTGCTGGCCGGGCCTTCCGCGATGGCGGCACAAGTCCTGGATCCCTCGCTGCGGTTCACCGCGGAGGAGCGCTACGACGACGACTTCCGGCTCGCCGATGGCGCGACCGGTGGTCAGTTCATGACCAAGCTGTCTCCGCGGCTGGGGCTGGAGCTGAAGGATCCGCGCTCCACGGGCGAGGCCTTCTACGCGGCCGACCTGCTCGTGCGGCACGGCTCGGGCAACGCGACGCTGGACCACCGGGGTGGGCTGTCGTTGAGCCACGCGCTGTCCCGGCGGCTCAAGCTGGACTTCACCGGACGCATCTTCCGGGTGACGGATCCCACGTCGCTGCCTCGCGAGGGAGTGGCGCGCACGCTGTCGCCCACGCTCTACGGGCAGGCGCGGGTCTCCGTCTCGAATCGCGCCACGCAGCGCCTGGATGTCCGGGCCAACTACGCCTTCGAGGGGGCCAAGGTGTACGAGGAGGGCCGCGAGCCCGGCTTCGTCCACACGCCCTCGCTCGAGGCCTGGTACCGGAGCACCCGGCGGCTGACCCTGGGGCTCGAGTATCGCTACCAGGGCTTCATCTTCGGAGAGAAGTTCTCCGACGCGCACGGCGCCTCCGCGGCCCTGCGCTACCGGTTGACCCGGCCCACGACGCTGACGGTGCGCGGCGGGCCCGTGCTCTACACCTCGCCCGAGGGAGAGTCCGGGTGGCTGCCTCGCTTCTCGGTGGAGCTGGCTCGGGAAGGGGAGCTGCTCGATCTGGGCGTGGCGGTGGGGCATGACCTGGTGGGTGCCAGCGGCTTCACCAACGCGCTGTGGGCGGACTACGCGTCGGTGGTGGTGGGCCGGCGCCTCAGCAGTCGGCTGACCGCGAATGCCGCGGCCAGCTTCTTCCGTAACGGTCGTGCGCCGGGCGAGGGCGCCTTCCGCTTGTACGACTCGCCGTATGTGTCGCAGGGCTATGCAGTGGGAGGCAGCGTCGATTACCGGCTCAACCGGTACCTGACGCTGCAGGGGGCCGTGGACCGCATCGCCCAGGTGGGCGAGGGAGACGCGGCGGCTGGGGTGAACCTGGCGCGCAACGTCTTTGCGGTCCGGATGTTGATCTCGGCTTGGTAGTGCACCTGAGGAGGAGGAGCAGAACATGGAGCGTGGGATGACGGCGGACCAGGTGCTGGTGGCCCTGTGGCGCCGCAAGGCCCTGGTAGGGGCCATCGCAGCAGCGGTGTTCGCGGTGGGAGCGGCCGTCGTGATGACCCGGCCGAGCATGTACGAGGCGTCCTCGGTGGTCCGCGTGGAGCCTCAGCGGCCCAGTGAGGAGATGGTGCAGCGCACCGTGAGCGAGCTGATCGAACAGCGCCTGCTCACCGTTCGCCAGGAGCTGATGGCCCGGCCGGTGCTCGAGAAGGCCATCCAGGAGATGAACCTCTATCCGGACATCGTGTCGGAGAAGGGCATCGAGGCCGCGGTGGCGCAGATGCGCAAGGACCTCACGATCAAGGTCGAGGGTGAGAACGCCTTCGAGCTCACGTACGCGAACCGGGATCCGCAGGTGGCGTCGCAGGTGGCCAACCGCCTGCCGGCCATCTTCGCGGAGGAGACGCTCAAGCTGCGCCAGGCGCAGGCTTCGCGCGCCACCCAGCTCTTCACCGAGGAGATGGACGCGCTGGCCAAGAGCGTGTCCGCCTGGGAGAAGCGCATCGCCCAGTTCAAGGTGGACCACATGGGCGAGCTGCCCGAGCAGCTGGAGATGAACATGCGCGGGCTGGAGCGCGTGAGCCACCTGCTGCAGACCAAGTCCGAGGAGCTGCGCGCGGCCGAGGCCCGGCGCTCGGATCTGGCCCGGGCTCGCAACGCCGCCGACAGCGAGGCGGGCCGCCTGGAGGCCGCGGAGAACGGGCTGACCCGGGAGCTGGTCGCCGCCCGTACCTCTTGGACGGAGGATCACCCCGAGGTGAAGCGCCTGCAGAACGAGCTGGGCGCCCTGTCCTCCAAGCGCAAGGACGCCGAGGGCCGCATGGTGGCCGAGCGCCAGGAGCGCGCCCGCGTCGCCGAGCTCATCGGCAGCATCCAGACGGAGATCAAGGACCTGCAGAACCAGGCCGAGACGTTCCAGAAGCGCCTGGACAGCACTCCGCGCTGGGCCCACGAGCTGGGCGTGATGAACCGGGACTATGAGATTGCCCGCACCAAGTACCAGAGCGTGGTGTCTCGCCGGGTGGAGGCGGAGATCGCCGAGGAGCTGGAGGCCAAGAGCTCCAAGAGCCTGTTCAACGTCATCTCTCCGGCGGGCGTGCCCGCCACCCCGGCCCGGCCGGATCGCTTTGGCGGCCTGCTCATCTCGCTGCTGATCGCCCTGGGCGCTGGCGTGCTCACCGGCGTGGTGCTCGAGATGCGCGACGACAGCATCCGCGACGGCCACGAGCTGCGCGAGCGGATCACCCTGCCAGTCCTGGCGGTGGTCCCGAACATGCAGGGGAAGACGGAGAAGCGGGTGTTGATGCCCTCGTCGACGACGCGGAACGGGATTTCTTCCCCGACCACGTTGAACTGAGGCTGAAAAAAGGAAGCTGAGGGGAGATGGCAATGGATCAGACGATGGAGCGGGCGGGCAACTTCCTTCCTCGAGTGGACGAGTCGGCGGGCAACCCGAACGCAGTGGATCGCCGGGTGGTGACGCTGACGGCCCCGGCCTCGGCCGCGGCCGAGCAGTACCGCACCCTGTACTACCGGCTGGAGCGGATGCGGGAGGTGAAGCCGATGAAGGTCATCGCCTTCACCTCGGCCATGCCGGGCGAGGGCAAGACGGTGACGGCGGTGAACCTGGCGCTGGCGGCGGCCAAGGCCAACCCGGAGCGGCGCATCCTGCTCATCGACGCGGACCTGCGTCGCAGCCAGGTGGCCTCCGTGCTGGGCATCCGCGGCAAGACGGGCCTGGCGGAGCTGCTGGCCGGTGAGTGCGATGTCCGGGATGTGGTGCGCCGCTTCAACGCGACGCGCCTGGCGGTCATCCCGGCCGACAGCACGCCGGAGGATGCCACGCAGGTGCTGGCCAGCGGCCGGATGAAGCAGTTCCTCAAGGCGGTGCGCGACAACTTCGATGAGGTGTACATCGATCTGCCGCCCACGCTGCCCTTCGCGGATGCGGCCATCCTGAGCCACCTGACGGACGGGGTGCTCATGGTGGTGAGGGCCAACGTCACGCCGGGCAAGGCGGTCAACCAGGCGGTGGAGCAGCTGGGCGGCGCGCCCATCCTGGGCTGCGTGCTGAACGGGGCGGAGGTGAACACCACTCCGTACCTGAAGAACTACATCAAGAAGTAAGGGCTGGGGTGGTACCCCGTCGCTCCCCTCGGGTTCGGGGGGAGCGGCGGTTGCGGTTCGGAAGTTTCAATGGGCGGGTGGGTTGGAGGGTGCACGTGCTTCGGGTCTTTCATCACTATTTTTCTGCCAGGAAGCTCACGTTCTTTCTCGCGGAGAGCTCGGCGATCGCACTGGCCTGCGTCCTGGGCGCGGCGGGCTGCGCGTGGATGTTCTCTCCCGCTGGGACACGTCCTCCGCTGCTGACGCTGATGCCGACGCTGCTGGTGCTGAGCGCGGCCTTTGTCCTGGCCTTCCAGTTCACGCTGTACCTGCTGGATCTCTACGACTTGCGAGTGGCCGCCGAGGATCGCCAGCGCGGCTACCGCTTCCTCAAGGCCGCCGGCGTCACCGTGGCCGTGGTGGGCGCGGGCATGCTGGCGGTGGCGATGCTGTTCCCGGTGCAGCTGCCGCCTGGCACGCTCCTGGGCGGGGCGATGGGCGCCCTGGCCGGCACGCTGACGGTGCGCGTGGCCATCCACGCCCTGGTGGGTGAGCCCTCGCCGGTGCTCCTCGTCGGGGACGGCGTGAAGGCTCGAGCGGTGATGAAGGCCATCGAGGAGGGCGGCGAGGGCACCTTCAAGGTCGTCGCCATGGTGGATCCGCGCCGCGAGGGCGTGGGGCCGCTGGACGAGATGGCCGCGCGGCTCAAGGCCCAGTACGTGGTGCAGGCCGCGGACGACATGCGCGGCGCCAACTGGGTGGACGCGCTGCTGCGCTGCCGGCTGGACGGGCGGTGGGTGTATGACGCCACCGGCTTCTGCGAGCGCGTGCTGCGCCGCATCCCGGTGCAGTTCCTGCGCGCCAGCGACTTCGCCTTCGCGGACGAGCTGACCCAGTCGCCGACGCGGCGGGCCTTCAAGCGGGCGTTCGACGTCTTCGTGGCGTCGCTGCTGCTGGTGCTGGCCTCGCCCGTCCTGGTGCTGGTGGCGCTGGCCATCAAGCTGGACTCCAAGGGCCCCATCTTCTACCGGCAGGAGCGGGTGGGGCTGGGCGGCAAGTCCTACTGGCTGTGGAAGTTCCGCAGCATGCGCACCGACGCGGAGAAGAACGGCGCGGTGTGGGCCCGGGCCAATGACGACCGCGTCACGCGGGTGGGCCGGTTCATCCGCAAGACGCGCATCGACGAGATTCCGCAGGTCATCAACGTGCTGGTGGGAGACATGAGCTTCGTCGGGCCGCGGCCGGAGCGCCCCGTGTTCGTCGAGCAGCTCAAGCAGCAGATCCCCTTCTACGGGCTGCGCGAGGCCGTCAAGCCGGGCATCACGGGGTGGGCGCAGATCCGCTACCCCTACGGCGCCTCGGTGGAGGACGCGCGCAACAAGCTGGAGTTCGACCTGTACTACGTGAAGAACGGGTCGCTCTTCCTGGATCTCGGCATCATCTTCCACACGGTGCGGCACGTGCTGCTGGCGCGTGGAGCCAGGTAGTTGGAGTTGGAGCAGGCAGTCGGGTCGAGGTCGCGGCGGTGGCCGCCGCGACAGGGTGGGCAGGGCATCATGGTCGGTAGGGCGGGAAGGGGTGGGGCTATGTCGGTGATGGATCTGGATTCGACTCTTCATGAGGCGTGGGGAGAGAACACGAAGACCGCCCGGCAGCAGGGGCGGAACGAGCTGCTGCAGCCTCATGTGGATCGCCCCACGCGCATCGTCGCGATGGGCGGTGGCACCGGGCTTCCGGTGGTGCTCCGGGGCCTGGCGCGGCGGGCCATGCCGAAGGCCGGAGATCCCGGCGTGGACATCACCGCCGTCGTCACGATGAGCGATGACGGCGGGAGCTCGGGCCGGCTGCGCCGCTCGCACGGGGTGCTGCCTCCCGGGGACATCCGCAACTGCCTGGTGGCGCTCGCGGGCGGCAAGAACGCGCTGGCCGAGGTGTTCCAGTACCGCTTCGGCGGGGCCAAGGGCCTGGCCGGGCACGCGGTGGGCAACCTGCTCATCGCCGCCCTGGCGGAGCTCAAGGGCGACTTCCTGGAGGCGGTGCGCGTCTCCGGCGAGATGCTGGGCGCCCAGGGCCGGGTGCTGCCGTGCACGCTGGCGCCGGTGCAGCTGGTGGCGAAGATGGATGACGCCACCGAGGTGGTGGGTGAGCGCAACATCGTCCGCGCCCAGGGCCGGGTGCGCCGCGTGTCGCTGAGCCCGCGCTCTCCGCCGCCCGCAGAGGGGCTGCTGGAGGCCATCCACACCGCGGACCTCATCGTCATCGGGCCGGGCTCGCTGTACTCGAGCGTCATCCCCAACCTGCTGGTGGATGGGGTTGCCCAGGCCCTGCGCGAGTCGCGGGCGCTCAAGGTGATGGTGGCCAACCTCATGACGCAGCCCGGAGAGACGGACGGCATGGACTGCCTGGACCACGTCCGAGCGGTCATCGACCACGCCGGCCCGGTGCTGGACGCGGTGCTCATCAACGGCACCACTCCGCCCACCGAGGCCATCCAGCGCTACTCGCGCAAGGGCGCCTACGTCATTCCCGTGAACCGCCGCGAGCTGATTACCGCCGGCGTCGTTCCCGTGGAGGCGGATCTCCTCAAGGAGGGGTCCAAGATCCGACATGACGGCCGGAAGATTGCTCGCTGCCTGCTGAAGATGGCCCGCAGCGGCTTGTAGTCGGCCCTAGGCATTCCCACCTTTGCTCGCGCGGTCGCCCCGGGGGGAGGATCGCGCCTTCGGGAGTCCTGCACACATGGAAGCCAGACAGCTCACGCCCGCGCCGAGTGTCCAGGAGGTGACGGACCGGGCCGGGTTCATGGCCCTCGCGCCCGAGTGGAACGCGCTCGTCGAGGCCACGTCCAACGAGCTCTTCTACCGCCACGAGTTCCTGCGCATCTGGATCGACAACTTCGCGCCCTCGGCGCGGGTGCGGATCCTCACCCTGCGGGACTCGGACGGACGGCTGACGGCGGCGCTGCCGCTGATGGCCGAGCGCACGACGATGTACGGCGTCCCGGTGCGACAGCTGTCGGGGACGGCCAATCCGCACTCGTGCCGGTTCGATCTGATTGCCCGGGAGCCGGAGGCCGCCGCGGCGATGTTCCTCTCCTGGCTGCGGCTGGACCGCGGCTGGGACGTGCTGCGGCTGACGGACGTGCCCGAGGGCGGGGCCGGCTGGAGCCTGCTCGAGGAGGCGAGGAGCGCGGGCCTGGCCACGGGGACGTGGGAGTCGCTCCAGTCGCCCTACGTGCCGCTGCCGGCCACCCGGGAGGCCTTCCAGGCCACGCTGCAGTCCAAGTTCAAGGCCAACTGCCGGCGGCGCCGCAAGAAGCTCGAGGAGAAGGGCAAGGTCGAGTTCGAGCGCGTGGACGGCGGCCTGGAGCTGGAGAGCAAGCTGGAGGAGGGCTTCGCGCTCGAGCAGAGCGGCTGGAAGGGCCAGCGCGGCACGGCGATGGCGCAGGACGCGAGCACGCGGGGCTTCTACACGGAGCTGGCGCGGGACGCGGCCTACTCCGGGCGGCTGTCGCTCTACTACCTGCGGCTGGACGGGCGGCCGGTGGCCTTCCAGTACGGCCTGACGTACGGCGAGCGCTACCTCCTGCTCAAGCCTGGCTACGACGAGAGCCTCAAGGAGTGCAGCCCCGGCCAGCTCCTGATGGACGAGGTGCTGGCGGACTGCATCTCTCGCGGGCTGCGCGAGTTCGACTTCCTGGGGCCGGACATGGTGTGGAAGCGGGACTGGACGGACAAGGTCCGCCGCCACACCTGGCTCTCCGTGTTCAACGACTCCGCCTTCGGTCGCGCGCTGTGCGCGGCGAAGTTCCGCTGGGTCCCCGCGGCAAAAGAGGTGATGGCGCGATGGAAGAAGTGACTTCGTCCCAGAAGCTGTTCGTTCCCTCCCTGCCTACGCTCTGGCCGAGCATGCTGTGGGGCAAGGGGCAGGCGAGCGCCTTCCAGCCGTTCGCGGCGCAGAACGTGCGCTACTTCTACTTCGCTCGCAACGCCGTCTGGCTCACGGTGAAGATGCTCGGGCTGGACAAGGGCGAGGTGCTCATGCCCGCCTACCACCACGGCGTGGAGGTGGAGGCCGTGGTGGATGCCGGCGCCACGCCGCGCTTCTACCGCGTGGGCTCGCGCTGGGACGTGGACCTGCAGGACGTGGAGAAGAAGATCGGCCCGAAGACCAAGGCCCTCTACCTCATCCACTACGCGGGCTTCCCGGGCCCGGCGGCCGAGATGCGCCAGATCGCCGACCGCCACGGGCTGCCGCTCATCGAGGACTGCGCGCTGTCGCTGCTGTCCGCGGACGGCACGGTGCCCTTGGGGACCACGGGCGACATCGGCATCTTCTGCCTCTACAAGACGCTGCCGGTGCCCAACGGAGGCGCGCTGACCATCAACGGCGCGCGCCAGTACAGCCTGCCGGAGCCGCCCGCGCCGCCGTCGACCTCCACCTTCAGCCACACCGTCTCCGCGCTGCTGCAGAACCTGGAGCTGCGGGGTGGGGCGATGGGCCGGGGGCTGCGCCGCGTCATCCGCGGCGTGGGCCATGGCACGGTGAAGGCCGCCAACATCAAGCGCGTGGCCACCGGGACGCAGCACTTCAACCGGGAGCACGTGGACCTGGGCATGAGCCCGCTCACGAAGCGCATCGCCCTGGCGCAGGACCTGGAGGGCATCGTCGAGAAGCGCCGGCGCAACTACTTCTTTCTGCTCGGGCGCCTGCGCGACATCTCTCCGCCGCTGTGCAACCAGCTGCCGCCGGGCGTGTGCCCGCTCTTCTACCCGCTGGTGGTGCAGGACAAGGCGGAGGTGATGGCGAAGCTGCACGAGCAGGGCATCGACGCCATCGACTTCTGGAAGCGCTTCCACCCGGCCTGCGACGCGGCCCAGTTCCCCGAGGTGCTGGAGCTGCGCCGCTCCATCGTGGAGATCCCCTGCCACCAGGATCTCAGCCCCGAGGTGATGGCCTCCGTGGCCTCGGCGGTGCGCGAGGCCGTGAAGCTGGATCGCCGCTCCCGCAAGCGCGCGAGCTGATTTCCTTCTCTTCGAGAGTCGACACACCATGATCCGTGAATCCGAGGTGACACCCGAGCCGCGGCCTTCGCAGTGGCTCCAGGTGGAGATCGTCCACGAGCACGCCGTGCTGGCGCGGATGCGCTCCGAGTGGGACGCGCTGCTCGACGCGAGCGACGCGGGCCCCTTCAACGCCTGGGAGTGGATCTACCCCTGGTGCCGCCGCATCGCGCCGGACCGCCGGCCGCTGGTCCTCACCGCGCGAGACAGGACGGGCACGCTGGTGGGCCTGATGCCGCTCGGCTTCGAGCTGCGCCACGTCCTTGGGCGCCAGGTGGGCCGGCTCTCCTTCCTGGGCGAGACGCACATCGGCAGCGACTACCTGGACGTGGTGGCGCGGCGGGGCATGGAGGAGGCGGTGACGCGCGCCTTCGCCCACGGGCTGCGCGAGATGCACGGCGGCTGGGACGTGCTGGACCTCACGGACCTGCACGAGGACTCGCTGACCGTGAAGGTGCTGCGAGAGACCTTCCCGGAGCTGGAGGTCCGCGTCACGGAGCGCTACGTGTGCCCGTACGAGACCTTCACGCCCGGCGAGCCCTTCGACGCCTTCCTCAAGCGCACGGGCCGGCGCGACAACTTCCTGCGCCGCCGCAAGTGGCTGGAGAAGCAGGAGGGCTATCGCATCGAGCGCACGGAGGCTCCCGGCGAGCTGGCCGGGCCCATGACGGACTTCTTCCGGCTGCACGCGGCGCGCTGGGCCGAGGACGGTGGCTCCCAGGGCATCAAGGGCAAGGGCGTGGAGTCCTTCCACCGTGACGCCACGCAGTTCCTGGCCGAGCGCGGCCGGCTGCGGATGTACATCATGAAGGTGGGCGGCCAGGCCGTCGCCTCGGTGTATGGCATCCTGCACCGGGACACGTTCATCTACTTCCAGTCCGGCTACGATCCTGCCTGGCGCAACCGGAGCGTGGGCCTGGTGCTCGTGGGTGAGACGTTCAAGGACGCCATCGAGGCGGGCCTCACCGAGTACGACTTCCTGCGCGGCACGGAGACGTACAAGTCCGACTGGACGACGAAGCAGCGGCGCACGGTGTCGGTGCGCATCCACGCCACCCAGGGCGCGGGACACTGGTTCACCCGTCACGAGGAGGTGGCGCGAGACGCCCGCGAGGTCCTCAAGCGCGTCCTGCCCTCCGAGACGGTCGAGCGAATCCGGAGGTTCCGCCGCCGCCGGGCCGCGGTGTGACACCCGGGGTGGGCGGAAGCCGCTGGCGAACTGGTATGACAGGTAGACCAGTTCGTCGAGAGCGCGACCGGAGGGCCGACCTCAGCGGCCGACTTCCTGGCGGAGCTGGGCGATGGCGGCGTCAAGGCCCGGCGGCTGCTGGTTGCGCGGCACCTCGACGGTGAAGCGCTCGAAGTAGTCCAGGGCCTTGGGGCGGTTGCCCGACTGCAGGTTGATGAAGCCGAGGAAGAGCAGCGCCTCCTGGGCGCCCGGGTAGGTGTCGGCCAGCTCCAGCAGGTCCCTCTCCGCGCGCTCGACGTCGCCTCGCAGGGCGTGCAGCACCCCGAGGTGGACACGGGACTCGACGTGGAACGGATCCACGGCGAGCGACTTCTGGGTGACCTTCTCGGCCATCTCGAGCTCGCGGGTCCGGATCATCTCGTGTCCCACGAAGGCCGCGGCCTCCAGATCGTTCGGGTTGGCCTCCAGGCGCTGCCTGGCCGCGGCGAGCTCCTCGTCCTCACCGGGCATCCGCTGCGGCGGCTGCTGCTGCTGACCCGGGGCGGACTGACCCGGGGGAATCCGCCCGGTGGCCTCCATGCCATCGTCACGAGCCCGCTGCTCCGAGACGAGCAGGTAGCCCAGCGATCCAAAGAAGAGCACCACGCCTGCACCCCACAGGGC
Organism: Hyalangium gracile; assembly: GCF_020103725.1. Classification (NCBI taxonomy): domain Bacteria; kingdom Pseudomonadati; phylum Myxococcota; class Myxococcia; order Myxococcales; family Archangiaceae; genus Hyalangium; species Hyalangium gracile. Next base: position 70,814 of record NZ_JAHXBG010000032.1, read on the forward strand.
ACCCACCAGCTGAGGGTTCCGAGCGGCGAAGCCCGTCGGAGCAGGAGCGGCCTGGCCGGGAGCAGGAGCCGCCGAGCCGGGCGCGCCAGCCGTTCCAGGCTTGCGCTGCAGGTGCTCATCGCGGGCCCGCAGCGCCGCCGCGGCCTCGCGCTCCAGTCGGGACTTCTCCGCCTCGAACTGCTCGGGGGCGAGGTTGTGCTTGTCCGCCACCAGCTCCTTGAGCTGCTCGATGAGCGACTGCGCGCGCCGATCGAGATCGTCCAGCACGCCGTCACGCTGGGGCGTAGGCGTGGCGGAGGTGCCGCCCTTGCTCTTCTGGAGCAGCAGGTAGGCCAGCCCGCAGAGCAGGGAGATGCCCAGGGCGATGATGCCCGGCAACCAGTTGGTCTGCGTCATCGCTCCAGCTCCTGGCGAACGGCCTTCAGGTAGGGATCCTCGGCATCAGGGGTGGGCGCCGAGGGTGTGGCGGCAGGGGGCGCGCTGGTGGGCGCCGGGGCCCGCTTGATCTGCCGCGAGATGACCAGGGCTCCACCCACGATGAGGGCAATGGGGCCCAGCCACACGAGCCAGTTGAAGCCCGACTTTGGCGGCTCCAGCAGCACCCACTCGCCGTAGCGCTCCACGAAGTAGTCGATGATCTGCTGATCGGACTTCCCCTCGGCGACGAGCTCGCGCACGGTGTCGAGCTGGGCGCGGGCCATGGAGGCGGGGCTGTCCGCGATGGAGACGCCCTGGCACACGGCGCAGCGCAGCAGCTTGCCGAGCTTCTGGACGCGCTGCTCGAGGGCGGGATCGGCGAGCGGATCGCTCCCGCCCTTCTGGGGAGCGAACTGGCCGGTCACGAGTCCGGCCGCGAGGGCGAGGGAGAGGAGGGCAGAAGTCATAGGGGGTACCCCGGGCGCGGCTTACCTAGCGCCCCGGCGCAGTGTTGCACAGCGAAACCTTCACGGGGACGGCCATCTTCCCGGCCAGCCCCTGCCTGCCTGGCCGGGGCAGGGGAGCAGGGCGTGAGGCCCGGCCGCTCAGCCTCGCCTGTTGTCGTCTTCGTCGGGCGGCATGTCGTCGTCGGGAGGCATGTCGTCATCGAGAGGCATGTCGTCGTCGGCGAACTCGTCCGGCGGAGGCGCGTCCGGGTCCTCATCGTAGGGCTGGTCCTCGGGGAACTCGTCCGCCACGGGCTCCGGCAGCTCCTCGCGGCCGAGCGCCTGGAAGACGGCCACGAGCCCCAGGGGGACGAGCCCGCCGAGGAACACGAGCGGGCCCATCTTCATGTGGATGTTGACCAGCGCCCAGGCCAGGCAGATGACCATGACGCCCACCGGCACGAAGCGCAGCCACACCGGGCGCTCCACCTCGGGCTTCAGCATCAGCATGGCCAGCAGCGCCAGCAGCCCGATCTCCACCGTGGCGCCCATGGGCAGCTGCAGCCCCGACACCCGGAGCCCGCCCTCGCCGCCATAGGGGGTGGGTCCGCTGGGCACTTCGCCCACGATCGTCCAGGTGAAGAAGAGCGCCAGCAGGCACACGACGATGCCCGCGAACGCCAGCACCCGCATGCCCCGCAGCGCCTGCCGGGGCTCGAAGAGCTCGGCGTAGCCGTCCGGGCCCACGAGCACCTTGGTCCACTGATCGCGCAGCACCAGCGCCGTGCCGCCCAGCCACAGCAGCGGCAGGATGCTCATCTCCAGCAGGGGCAGGATGAGCGCCACGGCCAGCGCCGAGTACACGGCGGGCAGGAAGCGCGGCAGCACCGACTCGGGGATCCAGTCCAGGAGCGGGTTCGGCAGGTGGGCGACGCGGTACTCGCGGGCGATCACCATGGCCCCGCCCAGCGTCATCACGAAGGACCAGAACGGCCCCACCCCCGCGAAGAAGGGGAGGATGGTGAGCCACAGCGCCACCATGTGGAGGATGACGCCCAGCGAGGTGGGCGAGTGCGCCGGGACGTGCTCCAGCCACTTCGGCCCGTCGTACGGGGGCTTCGCGGAGCGCGAGTCCGCCAGCGCGGCTCCACCCTCGCGCTCCTCCGGGAGGACGGCGGGCGGCTTGTACTCCGGCATCCGCGCGCCGCACTCCTCGCAGTAGCGCAGCCGGGGCTCCGCGGCGACCGTGCCGCACTCCGTGCACTGGTGCATGAACTCACGACCTCCGCCCGTGCCACTTCGCATGGCACGGGCCTGACAGCTCGAGGCTCAAGGCTGAGCCGTCACGGTGGATGCAGTCCTGGCGCTCAGCTCGCGGATGCGGTTGGCCAGCGTCTGGGGATCGATGGGGCCCACGTGCTTGCCCATGATGATCCCGTTGGCGTCGATGAAGTACGTCTCCGGCACGCCGGCCACTCCGTAGTCCACGGAGATGCGCGAGCGCGGATCCACCAGCTGCGGGAAGCTGGCCCCGTACTCCTGGAGGAAGCCCCGGGCGTTCTCCTCGGTGTCCTCGAAGACGATGCCCAGGAACACGGCCTGGTTGCCGAACTCGCGCGCGCCCCACTCGAGCACCGGGTGCTCCATCTTGCAGGGCCCGCACCACGAGGCCCAGAAGTTGATGACCACCGGGCGGCCGCGCAGCTCCGCCAGGCTCACCGGCTTGCCGCTGTCCAGCGCACGCAGGGTGAAGGCCGGCGCCGGCTTGCCCGACAGCATGAAGGGCACCTCGTGCGGATTGCGGCCGAAGCCCTTGAGCAGCACGACGAGCAGCGCGCCGCAGATGGCCGCGGCGCCCAGCGTGATTCCCCACCTCATGCCGCACCCCGGTTCATGTCACTGCCGGCCACCGGCGCCGCCTCCGAGCTGGCCGGAGTGCTCGCGCCCACCGCCACGCGCCGCCGCGACGGCCACAGCGAGATGAGCGAGCCCAGCACCAGGATGGGGATGCTGTACCAGATCCACCCCACCAGCGGGAAAACCCACACGTTGAGGCTCGCCGTCGTTCCCCGCTCGGAGAAGGCCATCAGCGAGATGTAGAGATCCTCCTTCGGGGACTCGCGCACCGCGGGCGTGCCGATGGGATCCGTGCTGCGCTCGTAGTAGTTCATCCGCGGCTGGTACTCCTCCACCTTGCCGCTGGGAGTCGTCACCTCCACGCGCGCCGCCACGAAGGCGCGGTGGGGCTCCTGGCCCTCGTTCGTGCCCAGGTACTTGAGCTGGTAGCCGCCCAGCGTCATGGACTCGCCGATGCGCAGGGTGCTGGAGGTGTGCTTGACGTATGCGGACGAGGCGGCCACCGCCACGAAGATGACGATGATGCCCAGGTGCACCACGTAGCCGCCGAAGCGCCGGCGCGCCTTGGAGGCGCTCTGGACCACGGCGGTGACGAGGCCCTCCTTGCGCTCGCTCATGCGCACGCGGATGGGCGCCACCAGCTCGCGCAGGGTGATGAAGGTAGCGAAGCCGGCAAGCCCAAACGTCAGCAGTGGGTAGAAGCCTCGCATGCCCGCCGCGTAGCACACCGCCACCACCACCAGCCCCGTCACGGCGGGGATGATGAACTGCCGGCGCACCGTGTCCTTGTTCGGCGTACCCCAGGGCAGCATCGGCCCCACGCCCATGAGGAAGAGCACCGCGATGCCGCCAGGCACGGCCATCTTGTTGAAGTACGGCTCGCCCACACTGACGCGACCGCGGCCCACCGCCTCGGCGACGAGCGGGTACACCGTGCCCAGCAGCACCGTGAAGGTGATGGCCACGAACACCAGGTTGTTCACCAGGATGCTCGTCTCACGCGACATCAGTGAGTTGATCTGCCCCTGCGGCACCAGCAGGTGCCCGCGCGTGGCGATCAGCCCGATGGAGATCACCAGCAGCACGGCGATGAACACCAGGAACGTGGGGCCGATGTCCGACTGGGTGAAGGAGTGCACCGAGTTGAAGATGCCCGAGCGCGTCATGAACGTGCCGAGGATCGTCAGGATGAAGCTGGCCAGCGCCAGGCTCATGGTCCACAGCTTGAGCATCTGCTTGCGCTCCTGGACCATGGTGGAGTGCATGAAGGCGGTGGCCGTCAGCCACGGCAGGAACGAGGCGTTCTCCACCGGATCCCACGCCCAGTAGCCGCCCCAGCCCAGCACCGCGTACGCCCACCACGAGCCCAGGATGATGCCCACCGAGAGGAACATCCACGGGATGAGGATCCAGCGCCGCAGCGGCGCCATCCACGCGTCGCCGATCTCCCCGCGCAGCAGGCCCGCCACCGCGATGCCGAAGGGCACCGTCATGCCCACGTAGCCCAGGTAGAGCATGGGCGGGTGGATGACCATGAGGATGTGGTTCTGCAGCAGCGGGTTGGGCCCCGGGCCGTCCGCCGGCACCTGCGCCAGCGTGTGCCAGGGGTTGGCCGGCCCGGCGATGAGGAAGGCGAAGAAGACGCCCACCGCCAGCATGGTGCCCAGCGCCAGCGACATGTAGCGCTTGTGCTCGTTCTTGTGCACCAGAGCGAAGGCCAGCAGGAAGCAGCCCATGATGGCGCCCCAGAAGAGGATGGACCCCTCCAGCGCGCTCCACAGGGCGACGATCTTGAAGAGCAGCGGCGTGGCGCGGCTACCCACCTGCGCCACGTACTTGATGCTGAAGTCGTCGGTGACGAGCGCGTACACCATCACCAGGTTGGAGCCCACCATGCAGGCGAAGAAGCCCCACACCGCGCGCCGCACCCACTGCGAGCCCGCGTCCGTCTGCCGCAGGCCGCTCGTCAGCCCGACGACGGCTCCGAACGCGGCGCACACCAGCGCGCCGAGCACGAGCCCGTATCCAATCGTTGCGTTCACTGAGGCCTCGTCGACGCCGTGGCGGAGCTGTCAACGCTCTCCTTCCACTCGCGCGGCTGTTCGCCCGGCTTGGGCGCGCGGTACTCGTTGGAGTGGTTCACCATCAGCCGGTTGGAGCTGAACACCTGCGACTTGTCGAAGGTGCCCTCCACCACCACGCCGATGCCCTCACGGAACATCTGCGGCGGCACCTCCGTGGAGCGCACCGTCACCGCCACCGACTGCGGCGTGTGATCGCTGGACACCTGGAAGGTGAGGTTGGTGTGCTCGGCGTTCCACTGGATGGTGCCGGGCTTCACCACGCCGCCCAGGCGGATGGTGGGGCCATAGGCCTTCTCGCCCTGGCTCAGCATCTCCGCCGGGCTCCAGTAGTAGACGAGGTTCTCGCCGATGTTGCCGAAGGCCACGAAGGCCAGGCCGGCTCCGGCCACCAGAAGGGCACCCAGGGCGATGAGGCGGTTACGGACGACTGGCGTCATGGTTCACTCCTTCTGGCCTGCAGATGGGTTCTTGGGCCGCCGCAACCAGAGCGACAGCGCGTAGACGACGAACGAGCCCCAGGTGATGCCATAGCTCACCCACACATAGCTCCAGCCACCCTGGATGCGGCCACTGCCCACCTGGCCGGCGGCCGTCTGGGCCAGCACCGTCAAGCTCTCGAGCGCGCTCATCACGCCACCCCCGCGGTGCGGTTGGTCGGGACATTGGGGCCGGAGCCCGGGGAGCCCGGCAGGGCGTCGGGCAGGGCCACCTCGGCGTTCCGCTCGGCCAGGGCGATCCGGTAGCGGTGCATCAGGAAGAGGGCCACCAGGGCCAGGAAGCCGTAGGCGCTGATGCGCAGCGGAATCCAGAAGGCCGGATCCGTGGTGCTCGGGGTGGACTGCTGCTGGTGCAGGCTGCGCCACCACTTCACGGAGAACCAGATGATGGGCAGATCCACCGCGGCGATGATGCCCACCACGGCGCTCCACACCGCGCGCTTCTCCGGATCCTCCACGAAGCGGCGCAGCGCCATGTAGCCCATGTACGCCACCAGGAGGATGGCCGCGGTGGTGAGCCGGGGATCCCACGTCCAGTACACGCCCCAGGTCGGCCGGCCCCAGATGGCGCCCAGCAGCACGCCCACCGCGCCGAACACCAGCCCCACCTCGGCGGAGGCCTCCGCCAGCGAGTCCGTCTTCCAGCTCGGCTTGAAGAGGTACGTCACCGAGCAGGCGAAGTTGAGCGTGAGCGCCAGCATCGCGTTCCACACCGCGGGCACGTGGGCGTACATGATGCGCTGCACGTCGCCCATCTCCCGGTCCGGCGGCGCCACCGCCAGGCCCCAGTAGTGGCCAACGCCCACCAGCAGGAGCGCGTAGACGGGCAGCGTCACCTTCGCGTACTTGCGGCCCACCGTGAGCAGCAGGAGCAGGACGAGGGGCGGCAGATAGATCGTGAACAGCGACATCAAGTCCATACTCAATCCTCGATCACCCTCGGAAACAGCAGGAAGCCCAGGCCCCAATAGATCAGGTTGAAGCCGCCGAGCAGACCGAACCACGAACCGATCTGATTCATTGGGTCACCTTGAAGCACCAGCATCATCGCCTTGGCCGAGGCCAGCAGGGCCGGAACGATGAGCGGGAACAATAGCAGAGGTAGGAGCACGTCCCTCGCGCGGGCGTTGCTGGCGATGGCCGCATACACGGTCCCCGGGGCGGCAAGCGCCATACACCCGAGCACCAGGGTGGCGAGCAGCTCTCCCACCCCCAGCACCACCTTCACCCCGTAGAGCGCCACCATGGCCGGGACGAGCAGCCCGCCCAGCACCACGAGGAGCAGGGTGTTGCCCAGCGCCTTGGACAGGAAGATGGCGCGCGCGTCCGCCGGGGCCAGTCGCAGGCCGTCCAGGCAGGCGTTCTCGTACTCCACCCGGAACGACTCGCCCAGCGACAGGGTGCTGGCGAAGAGGATGGCCAGCCACAGGTAGCCGCCCGCGTTGCGCTCCAGCAGCTTGGTGTCCGGGCCCAGCGCGAACGAGAACAGCAGCAGCGTGGAGAGCGCGAAGAAGATCAGTGCATTGAGGCGGGCACGCGTGCGCCACTCGATGAGCAGATCCTTTCCCAACAGGACGAGGGACGCGCGCACAAGGCCGATGGGAGCAGGGCGCTTCATGCGGGCACCGCTCGGCCTTCCTGCAGGTGAAGGCGCTCCTCGCACAGGGTAAGCCCCTGTTCGATGAGGTGGGTGGCCAGGATGACGGTGACGCCCGAGGCCTTGAGCTCGCCGATGATGGCCTCCATGGCCTGGATGCCGGCGGGATCCAGCTCGCCAAAGGGCTCATCCAGCAGCGCCAGGGCCGGCTTCTTCATCAACAGCCGCGCGATGGCCAGGCGCTTGCGCATGCCCGCGCTGAAGTGACGGACGGGGCTCTCCGTGCGCCGGGTGAGGCCCACCCGCGTCAGCAGCTCGCCGGCCACCTCCGCCGCGTGAGCCAGCCCCAGCAGGCGAGCGAGCACGGTGAGGTTCTGGTGCGCCGTGAGATCCTCATAGAGGAAGCTGGCGTGGGACAGCAGCGCCACCTCCTGCCGCACCGCGTCACGGTCGCTGACGGCGTTGCGCCCGAGCACTTCCACGCGGCCGGCGGTGGGAGACAGGGCGGTGGCCACCAGCCGCAGCAGGGTGGTCTTCCCCGAGCCGTTGTGGCCGGTGAGGAGCAGGGAGCGGCCCGGGGGGAGCGAGTAGGTGAGGCGCGCCAGGGCCCAGTGACGCCCATAGCGCTTGCTCACGTCGTGCAGGGCAATCGCGGGGGGCGAGGCAGGGGCTTCCATCGAGGGAAGCGTTCGTAACTGGAAATCGCGCCGTTCTCCAGTGAAAGCCGGCTTGATCGGGGCTCGCTCGGCCCCCTTTGGAGGCCCCCGGGGGCAGGTCCTCGCCGCTCCTCAGTCGGACTGCTCCGTTTCCTGCATCGCGTGGGGAGGGTGCTTTCGATCTGGAAAGTTTTTCTACCCCAGGTCCCATTTGTTCCAGGGGCGGCACGGAGCCTTCCCCGCGGGCGGCTCCAATGTGCGGTAGTCGCTACGAATGGGGCTGGCATCGCCCATGCATTACTCCCGGGCAAGGGATTCTCTGCGCATGGGGTAGGTCATGGGTGCGGGTCGGTTGGTGCGGAGGGCAGTGAAGGTCGCGGCGGCGGGAATGCTTCACTACAGCGGACTGAGGAAGGCGATGGCGGCGTACCGCCGGAGCCAGTCCGGTGGGCGGCGCATCCTCATCGTCAGCTACCACAGGGTGGTTGGGGACTTCACAGGCGAGCTGCAGCGGTCCATTCCGGGGCTGCTCATCTCCCAGGAGACATTCCGCAGGCATCTGGAGGAAGCGAACCAGGCGGGCTACGAGTTCGCGTCCATCGGGGACGCGGTGGACGTGATGGCCGGCCGCAAGGTGGCCAAGAGGGATCTGTGCGTCATCACCTTCGATGACGGGTACCGGGACGTGTACCGGTACGCCTACCCGCTGCTCAAGGAGATGGGCATCCCGGCCATCGTCTATCTGCCGACGTCGTTCATCGGCACGGAGCGGCGGTTCAACCACGACCGGTTGTTCCACCTGGTGCGGATCGCGAAGAAGAAGAAGCTGCGGCCCTACTTCTGCGCGCTGCCGCCTCCGGCGATCGAGCTGCTCGAGCCGGTGCTGGCGGAGAAGAAGACGCTGTCCGCGGCGCTGGACGACTTCATCGGGGAGCACTCCGCCAGCGTCCTGCTGGAGGTCATCGAGTCGCTCGAGCAGGAGCTGGGCGGTGGCAAGGGGCTGATGCCGCCGCAGGGCGACATCATGGACTGGGACGAGGTGCGGCGCATGGCTCGAGACGGCTTCGAGTTCGGCGCGCACACGCTGGGGCACACCGTGCTCACGCTGGAGCCTCCCAACGTGGTGGAGCGGGAGATCCTCGAGTCCAAGCTCGCCATCGAGCGCGAGGTGAACATCCAGGTGAAGGACTTCGCCTACTGCAACGGGTGGTACTCGGACGAGATCATCCGCGTGCTGGCGGCCCACGGGTTCCGCTCGGGCGTCACGACGGAGGACGTGCCCAACCGGATCGGCGGAGACCCGTTCACCCTGAAGCGCAAGGTGATGTGGGAGAACTTCAGCATCGGGATGCTCGGGGATTACTCGACGGCGCTCACCGGGTGCCAGCTCGATGACTGCTTCGGCGTGCTGGGCGTGAGCAGCCCCGTGATGGGCCGGCGGCCGCACTTATCCGTCGTGGAGGCCGCCAACCGGCTGCACATCCGCGGCGAGTTCGCCGGGAGGACACCGACGTGAGTTCCAGCCCGGCGCCGGCCTCGCCCAGCTCGTTCCTGGGCAAGGTGGGTCCCCTGGTGTTGGCCCGGCTGTTCACCGCCGGGCTGACGCTGTCCATCCCGCTCGTCCTCGCCCGGGTGCTGAGCCTGGAGGAGTACGGGACGTACTACCAGCTCTTCCTGATCGCCACGACGCTGCACTACGTGCTGCCGTTCGGGGTGGTGCAGAGCCTGTACTACTTCCTGCCGCGCGCGGAGCAGAAGCGGCCCTACCTGGGCCAGACGATGCTCTTCGTGACGGGGGCGGGCGTGGTGGGGGCGGTGCTGGTGGCCGCGCTGCTGGGGCCGGTGGCCGGGCTGTTCTCCAACCCGGCGCTCCTGGAGTTCCGGGTGCCGCTGGCCATCTACACCGCGCTGCTGATCGGCGGCTTCCCGCTGGAGGTGTCGCTCACCAGCCAGGGCCGGACGAAGCACTCGGCGGTGGTGTACCTGGTGTCCGACAGCTTGCGGGCGCTGGCCATGGTGGTGCCGTGCCTGCTGGGCATGTCGCTGCACGGGATGATGGTGGCGGTGGCGGGGCTCGCGGGCCTGCGCTACCTGGCCGCGTGGGTACTGGCGCTCAAGGGCTCCACGGGGCCGGTGCTGAGCGGGCGGCTGTTCCGCGAGCAATTGGTGTACGCGGCGCCCTTCGGGGCGGCCATGGCGCTGTCCATCCCGCAGCAGAACGCGCACTTCTACGTGGTGGCGGGCGCGGTGGCGCCGGCGCTGTACGCGCTCTATCGGGTGGGCTGCTTCCAGCTGCCGGTGGTGGACCTCCTCTATACGCCCACCAGCGAGGTGCTGATGGTGCGCCTGGGCGAGCTGGAGAAGGAGGGGCGGCTCGAGGAGGGCGTGGTGGCCTTCCGCGAGGCGGCCGGGAAGCTGGCCTTCGTGTTCCTGCCGTTCGCGGCGTTCCTCTTCGCCGCGGCGCCCGAGTTCATCTCCGCGCTGTTCGGCGCGAAGTTCCTGCCCGCGGTGTCCATCTTCCGGGTGAGCGTGCTCGGGGTGGTGCTGTCCATCCTGCCGATGGATGGCGTGCTGCGCGCCCGGGGCCACACCCGGGCCATCTTCCTGTCGTACCTCATCAAGGCGGTGGTGACGGTGCCGCTGGTGTGGTGGGGCGTGCAGCGGTTCGGGATGAAGGGCGGCATCGTCTCGTGGGCGGTGGCGGAGCTGGTGGGCAAGGCGACGCTGCTGGCGCGAGTGCCCGCCGCGCTGTCCACTCCCGAGCAGCGGCTGCGCATCCGGGACGTCATCCCCTGGCCGGAGCTGGGCAAGGCGGCCCTGGCGGCCGTGGCGGCGGCGGTGGGCATCTTCGCCCTGCGGGCGGGGACGGTGAGCGCCTGGGTGACGCTGCCCGAGAGCTTCGTCTGGCGGGTGCTGCCCCTGGCGGTGGCGGGGCTGCTGTTCGTCATTGGATATGTCGCGGTGCTGTATGTCACGGGTATCCGGCCGCTGCGCGTGCTGGCGGGGATGCGCTCCCGCGGGGCGGCGTGATCGCGGTGTAGCGGACACCTGGGGAGGGCTTCCCTCCCTGGGGTCGGGTACCTAGGTTGCGGTCCACTGGTTGGGTCTGGGAGGGCGTGATGGGGTTGGATGCGATGACGCTGTATCGGATCGCGCGCAAGCTGCACCTGCGTGGGGTCCCTGTGTTGCCGGCGGTGCTGCGCAAGGCCATCTATTTTCTGCACAGCTCGTACATCCCGTACGAGGCGGAGATCGGTGAGGGCACGCAGCTGGGCTACGGCGGCATCGGGGTCGTCATCCACAAGGCGACGAAGATGGGGCGCCACTGTCTGATCTCCCAGCAGGTGACCATCGGTGGCCGCTCGGGCATCGAGGGCGCGCCGGTGATCGGGGACTACGTCCGCATCGGCGCGGGCGCGAAGATCCTCGGCAACATCACCATCGGTGACTTCGCGGTGATCGGCGCCAACGCGGTGGTGCTCAAGGACGTGCCGGCGGCCACGGTCGTCGCGGGCGTGCCCGCCAAGGTGCTCCGCCAGGATCCGGATCCGCTCACCACGTACCAGCGTGAGATGGGGCTGCTGCCTCGCCGCCAGGTGCCGTCGACTCCCATGGAGATGCCGCTCCAGTAGCCGGAGGTCCGAGCGTCATGCGCGTGCTTCTCATTGGAGACTACCCCCCGCCGTACGGCGGGGTGGCGATCCACGTACAACAACTTCATCGATTTCTTCGCGGGCGCGGTATCGAGGCGAAGGTCCTGGACATCGGAAAGGGCGGCCGGCCGGCTCCGGACGTCATCCCGGTCCAGTCCCTGGCTCGGTTCGGGCTGCGGCTCGCGGGATTCTTGAGCGCTGGGTGGACGGTGCATGTCCACACCAGCGGCAACAACCCGAAGTCCTGGATGCTGGCCGCGGCGGCCGGTGTCCCGGCACCCCGAGCGCCTCGCGTCATCACCCTGCACTCGGGGCTGCTGCCGGACTTCCTGGCGGGCTCCTCGGCGCGCAGGGCGCTGGCCCGGGCCGCGCTCGCGGGGTACTCGCGGGTGGTGGCGGTGTCGCAGGCGGTGAAGGAGGCGCTCGTCGGGTGTGGCGTGCCCGAGGAGAAGATCCTCGTCCAGCCGGCGTTCTGCGCCTCGCAGGTGCAGCCGGGGCCGGTGACGCCCGAGGTGGAGCTGGCGAGGGCCCGACGCAAGCCGCTGCTGGCCATGGCGCACCACCCGTCGCCCGTGTACGGGCGGATGGTGATGTTCCGGGCGCTGCGGATGCTCGCGGAGGAATTGCCGGGAGTGGGGCTCGCCGTCTTCGGCCCTGGGACGCGGACTCCGGAGTTCGCTCGCGATGCTCGCGAGACGCACGCGGCGCCGTACCTGGAGGATCTGGGCGAGCTGGATCACTCGGAGGTGCTGGGCCTGATGTCGCGGTGTGATGCGTTCATCCGGCCCACCACGCATGACGGGGATGCCATCTCCGTGCGCGAGGCGCTGGCACTGGGAGTGCCCTGCGTGGCCAGCGACGTGTGTACCCGGCCGGAGGGGACGTACCTGTTCCGGGCGGGGCATGCGCCGGACCTGGCCCTGCGGGTGCGGCAGGCACTGGTGGAGGGCCCGGCGGAGACGGCGCTGCCGGATGCGGGGCCCGTGTTGCTCAGGCTGTACGAGGAACTGTCCGAGCCTCGGCTCGAGGGTCAGCGGCCGGCGATGGCCACCTGAGGCCGAGCTTCACTTCGCTGGATTTCCATACGGGAGAAGAGACATGCGGCGTAGCGAAGACATGGACCTGGCGCGCCGGGCCCTGCGAGGGCGGGACCTGGTGGTGTTCTCCAACGATTGGGACGGGGATCCGCTGTCCAAGGTCCACATCATGCGGATCCTCTCGAGGGACAACCGCGTGCTGTGGGTGAACAGCATCGGCAACCGCGCGCCGAAGGCGAACGCGCACGATCTCCAGCGCATCTGGAGGAAGCTGTCCTCGTTCACCGAGGGCATCCGCGAGGTGGAGCCCAACCTCTTCGTGCTGGCGCCGCTGGCCATCCCGTTCTACGGCTCGGAGGTGGTGCGGACCACGAACCGGGAGCTCTTGCGGCTCCAGGTCAAGCGGGCGATGAAGCAGCTGAACTTCAAGCGGCCCATCTCGTGGTCCTTCCTGCCGGCCTCGGCGCCGGTGTCGGGCACGCTGGGCGAGGAGTTCGTCGTCTACCACTGCGTGGACGAGTTCTCCGCGTTCAGCGACACCAACGGCAAGCACATCGCGGAGCTGGAGGAGCGGCTGCTGCGCAAGGCGAACCTGGTCATCACCTCGGCCGAGCGCCTGCGCGAGAACAAGGCGAAGGTGAACCCGAACACCGTGCTGGTGCGGCACGGCGTGGACTACCAGCACTTCGTGAAGGCGTGTGACGAGGCCACGCAGGTTCCCGAGGACATCGCGAAGCTGCCCGGGCCCATCATCGGCTTCTTCGGGCTGATGGCGGACTGGGTGGATCAGGAGGCGATGATCGCCACGGCGAAGGCGCATCCGGAGGGCTCGGTCGTCGTCATCGGCAAGGTGGCGCCCGACTGCGACGTCTCGGCGATGAAGGCGGTGCCGAACATCCACTTCCTGGGGCGCAAGCCGTACGCGAGCCTGCCGGGCTACTGCCGCGCGTTCGACGTGGCGCTGATGCCCTTCAAGGTGAACGAGCTGACGCTCAACGCCAACCCGCTGAAGGTGCGCGAGTACCTGGCCGCGGGGCTCCCGGTGGTGTCCACGGACATCCCCGAGGTGCGCAAGGTGGGGCTGTGCAAGCTGGCCACCTCGACGGAGGACTTCGTGCGCAAGGTGGACGAGTGCCTCGCCGAGGGCGCGGGCCCCAGCCGCGAGCGCGCCGAGCGCATCTTCCACGAGAGCTGGGATGCGCGCGTCGAGGAGATCCGCGGCCACGTGGGCGAGGCCATGGTCCGGCTGGGCCGCGGCCTGTAGCACGGCGCCGGAGAGTGAGGCTCAGGCGGTGTCGGCGGATGCGCGGCCGATGATGACGGCTTCGAGCCGCGCGTACCGTGCCGCCACGCGGGCGTAGTCCTTGGGGGAGAGGGTGGGCGCGTCCAGCGCCCGCATCAGCTCCGTGCGAGCCTCGAGGTAGTGCGCGGCGGGGATGCCGCAGCGCTGCTCCAGCAGTCGGGCGGCTTCCTCCTCGGAGAGCACGAGGGGGATGCCCAGCCGATCCTGCATGAGCTGGCGCAGGTGCCGGGCCAGCTCGGTCAGCAGCTCGCGCTCCACCTTCGCCCGGCGCGCGAGCCAGCCCATGGACTGCACGTACTCGAGCGACGAGCGGTGCCGCTCCGGCAGCTGGGGCCTGGGCGCTCCGAAGCGGGTGCCCCGCGCGACCACGTAGAGCCCACCCACCGCCAGACACTGGAGCGCGAACACCCAGAGGCCTCGAGACAGGGGCGGGGGTGGCGCCGCCGCGTGGTGGAACTCGTCGAAGAGCATGAGGCCTCGGGCGGCCAGGGCGTCCCAGAAGCGCAGGTTGTCGAGCAGCTCGAGCCGACGGTTCTCCGCGAGGTCCGCTCCCGCGGCCACGTACACCTCGCCCTGGCCCATGCCGAGCCGCCAGAGCGTCACGCTGCTGCCCAGGCCCGCGAGGGGCACGGCCTCCGGCAAGCCCACGATGACGCCCCGGTCCCGAGAGACGCGCAAGCGGCCCAGGCCTCGCGCGGCGCCCGCGGGCAGCCAGAACCCCACGGTGCTTCCTCCGAGATCCTGCTCTCCCTGGGGAAGTCCGAACCCGTCCGCGGGCACCCAGGGGCCTTGCTCCAGCTTCAGCCAGTCCTCCAGCGCGGGCTGGCCCGGCTCCTTCTCACGGGAGGACAGGAAGACGAGCGTCCCTCCAGCGCGGACGAAGCGCTCCAGCGCATCCACCTCCTCGGAGGACACGGCCCGGGCGTGAGGGGCGGCGATGACGACGGTCCGGGTGCCCGAGGGCAGGGCTTCGAGGGACTCGCGATGCACGCCGACGGAGGCTCCGCCTTCCTCCATATAGAGGTAGAGGGCGCGCAGCCCGAGAGGGCCGGGATTGTCCACGGAGGGGATCGTGGACTCCGGGGGGGCTTCGTGGGCCGCCAGTCCCAGCGCCGCCGCGATGGCGATGAGCACCCCGAAGAAGAGGAAGGTCCGCAGGTTCTTCATGCCACCCCTCCTGGAGGAGGAGAGGCCTGCAGGCGCTCCACGTCCGCGATGAAGCGCGCGGCCTCCTCGGGAGGTACGGGAGTCAGCGAGTAGAAGGTGCGGTCGTACCAGCGCACCAGCCGCTCCACCTCCTGGACGAGCGGGGCCGGCGCCCCACGGCCGGGCAGCTCGGCGGCGAGCTCCCGGTTCGTCTTCACGCGGTCGGGGCGGGCGAGCTGGCGCTCTTCCAAGGTGGAGAGCAGGGCCAGCAGTCCCTGGCGGATGGCCTCACGAGGAGTCGAGGCGAGCGCCTCCCGTGCGCGCCGCAGGTGCTCACCCGGCGAGTCGAGCTCGAGCGGAGCCGCGGCTCCTGGCGAGCCGAGGGCCTGAGGCTCGGTGGGACGGCGCCAGCGTCGGAACCGCAGCGCTGCCCAGAGCACCACGGCGAGGGCCAGACCCAGCATCACCGCGCGCGTGGCGATGGCGAAGCTCTGGGCGCCCCGGGACTGGAAGAAGGTGCTGAGCCAGGCGTCGAGCTGGCGCATGAGCCGCTGCAGCAGATCGGTGTTGCGCTTGCGAGCCTGGGAGAACTCGGGGCGATCGAGGATGGCCCGGAGCCGGTCCGTGTCGCTCGAGGGAGGGAGCGCCTGGACGCGCGTCGCCGCTTCCTGGAGCTCACAGGCCGCGCGCAGTCGGGTCACCACGTCACGGGCGAGCTGCTCCGCGGGGAGCTCTCCGGGCGGGCGCAGCGGGAGGCCTCCCGCGCGAGACTCGATGCCCTCCACGACGACGGCCAGCTCGGCGGGGCGGTCCTTCGCGGTCTCCTCGAGGAGCTGGACGTTCGCCTCCAGGTCCGCGCACGGCACCGAGGCGAGGAGCAGGGGAAGGGCGAGGGTCAGCACGCGTCGCTCACGGGAGAGGGGGGCCCATCAAGGCGCGGGTCGGAGGGAGTCGAGGCGGCGTCCCAGGTCCAGCCCTTCCCGGCGCATGCGCATGTCCAGGTAGAACATGGCGGAGAAGACGAGGGCCAGGGGCGTGAAGATGGACTGGCCGAACACCTGGAACAGCTCCACGGGGACGAGGAGCGCCTGGGGGATGGGATTGGTGGCTGCGGCGGAAGGGTCGGTCAGCTGGCCGTAGGCGGCGCGGACGATCCAGGTGGGCAGGCTGAAGATCAGGCTCACGGCGATGACGATGCCGGACAGGGCGGTGAAGAGGATCATGGCGCGGACCTTCACGCGGCCCATGAAGCCGGGAGCCACCCGGCCCGAGATGAGCGCGCCCGAGCGCCGGAAGGCCGCGACAGCCGAGAGGTCCTCCATGGCGAACACGGGCGCCAGCAGGGAGAAGCGCAGGAAGTACCAGAGGAGCGCGGCCAGTCCACCGAGGCTGCTCAGGAGCATGCCGCCGATGAAGAGCACGATGCCGAGGACTCCGGCGCCGGTGCTGGCGTTTATTCCCAGGACGGCTCCCAGCCCGAGCAGGACGCCTCCCGGGAGCACCAGCAGCAGGGTGATGGCGATACCCCAGAGCAGGGACAGGCCGTAGGCGCCGGTGAAGGCACCCAGTCGGGCCAGGCCTCGGCGCAGCCCATCCGCCGGGCGGGCGGACTCGCCGAGCTGCACGGGCACGACGTACCGGGTGATGACGAGGGTGGCGAGCCAGTAGCTCCAGATGAGGACGAGCCAGAGGGCGGAGAGGGACACCATCATCGTGGCGAAATCCCCGAACACGCTCGTGGGATCCGCCTCGATCCGGGCCTGGATCGCCTTGCTGCCCTGCATGAGGGAGTTGGTGCGCTCGAGGAAGAGCGTGATGCCCTTGGCGATGATGTAGTTGACCAGCTCGAAGCCGAGGCAGAGCACGAAGAGCGGCCGGAGGTGGGCCCGCCAGAAGGTGGCGGAGCGGTCGATCAGCTCGCCGAGAGCGAGTGGGCGCAGGTCCTTGATGCCGGAGGGGGGGCTCACAGGCGGGGCAGCATACCGCGTCTCACCCCCGCTCCTGGCGGAAGAGAGGGGCAGGTCGCAGCAGGGCGCGGGCCACGGCGGCGGGGTCCTCGGCCTCGAGGACGGCGGAGATGACCGCGAACCCATGGGCGCCCGGCAGCAGGGAGGCCCGCTCCGGGGTGATGCCTCCGAGCGCCAGGGCCGGGCAGGGCACGGACGCGGCCAGCGCCTGGAAGCCCTCCGGACCCAGCTGGGGACGGGTGTCTCCGGGCTTCGAGCCCGGGGCATACACGGGGCTCACCAGCGCCAGGTCGGCCCCGCGAGCGAGCAGGGCCTCGTCCCGGTCATGGACGGCGACGCTGACCAGACGTCCGGCGGGGAGGTGAGGGCGCACGTCCGCCACCGTGGGGCCATGGGCGGGAAGGTGCAGGTGCGCGCCGACCAGGAGCGCCACATCCAGCCGTCCGTTGACGAAGAGCGGGTTGCCGCGCGCCCGGCACAGCTCCGCGAGCCACCGAGCCTCTTCCAGGAAGGCGCGCGCGGGAGCGTCGGGGTGACGGTGCTGGACGGCGACCTCGGGCCCGGCCTCCAGCGCGCGCTCCAGGGCCGAGAGCAGCCGAGCCCGGGGAAGCCGCCAGTCGGTGATGACGACCAGCCGGGGCAGGGCGGACACTACTCGACGAGCCCCTCGATGGGGCTGGAGGCGCTGCCGTAGGCCTTGCGGGGGATGCGGCCCGCGAGGAAGGCGTCGCGGCCGGCCTCCACGGCCTTGCGCATGGCCACTGCCATGCGGACCGGATCCTTCGCGCCGGCGATGGCGGTATTCATGAGGATGGCGTCCACGCCCAGCTCCATGGCGATCGCCGCGTCCGAGGCCGTCCCCACGCCCGCGTCGACGATGACGGGGACCTTCACGAGCTCGCGGATGAGGCGGATGTTGTGGGGGTTGCGGATGCCCAGGCCCGAGCCGATGGGAGCAGCCAGCGGCATCACGGCCGCGCAGCCCAGGTCCTCCAGCTTGCGCGCGGTGATGGGATCGTCGGTGGTGTAGGGCAGGACGGTGAAGCCCTCCTTCACGAGGATGCGCGCGGCCTTCAGCGTCTCCTCGACGTCGGGGTAGAGGGTCTTCTCGTCGCCGAGCACCTCGAGCTTCACCCACTTGCTCATGCCCAGCTCCTCGGCGAGCCGGCAGGTGCGCACCGCATCGTCGGCGGTGTAGCAGAGGGCGGTGTTGGGCAGCAGGCGCATGCGCGAGGTGTCGATCCAGTTCATCAGCGACGCCTCGCCGCGCGCGCTCAGGTCCAGCCGCCGGACGGCCACGGTGACCATCTCGGCGCCGGAGGCCTCGTGGCAGCGCTTCATCACCTCATGGCTGGGGTACTTGCCGGTGCCGACGATGAGGCGGGACTGGAAGGTGACTCCCGCCAGGGTGAAGGGGGTGTCCTGGGTGCTCATGTGTTCTCCTACCCGCCGCCTACGAAGGTGACGATCTCCACGCGATCCTGGGGCTGGAGGCGGTGCTCGGCGTGGCGGGCCCTGCGGACCACCTCGGCGTTCACCTCCACCGCGACGCCCGGGCCTCCGGCGATGCGCAGCAGCTCCAGCAGGGCCGAGAGGGTCGTCCCCTCTGGCACCTCACGCACTTCTCCGTTGACCCATACCTCCACGGCCGGTCGCTCCTTGCCTGGATGCCGACGCACTACAAGTGCTCTCCCTCGCTGTCAACGCACACGGACCTGCTGCGGCGGGGGAAGGGCCCGCTATACTCGCTCGCATGCTCACTGCGACCCGCCAGCTCGCCGCTTCCGTCCTGGCGTTGACGATTGCCCTGCCAGCGGCGGCGGATGACCTGAAACCCGCCGTTCCCATGCAGGAGGCGAAGTCCGCGCCTGGGGCGAAGTCCGCGCCCGCGAAGTCCGCTCCCGAGCCGAAGGCGGCTCCGGCCAGGCCCGCTCCCGAGGCCAGGGCGGCCCCGGCGAAGCCCGCCGCGGAGGCAAAGCCAGCGCCCGCGAAGCCCGCCGCGGAGTCCAGGCCCGCCACGGCCTCGGCGTCCGAGCCGGCCTCGGTGCCCGCCGGAGCGCTTGATGCCCCCGCGCGGAATGAGCCCTTCATCCACGGTCACCGCTACGCCTATGTCGCGGGCGGCGTCCTGTTGCTGGGCGGCGTGGGGTTCGGCTACTTCTCTCGGGGAGAGGCGAAGCGGGCGGAGAGCCTCGAGACGGCGCGCGAGTCGCAGGCGGCGCTGAGCCGGTCGCGCACCGCCGCGGCCACCTCGAACCTGATGTATGGGATGGCGGGCCTGACGATCGCCTATGGACTGTTGCTGGAGGTCCTCCCGGAACCCGCCGCGGATGCGGCGAGCCTCACCTACCACTTCTGAAGAGGGCGCGTGGACGCAAGGTTGAAAGGTGGCTTCCTCACGCTCGCGGCGGTGTTGACGGCCGCGGGCTGCATCATCTCCCAGGACGAGGTCGCGGGGAGCGCATGCTCGCTCAACGCCGACTGCCCCGAGGCGTATGCCTGCGTGGGGCCGGAGGGCCAGCGCTTCTGCGAGGTCATCTATCCTCCGCCGACGGTGACGCCGGACGCGGGCACGCCGGATGCGGGCGTGGTGCCCACGTACTGCCAGGACGTCCAGCCCATCCTGGCGGCCACGTGCGTCGCGGGGTGCCACGGGGCGGAGACCGGAGGCAGTGGGCGGACCGACTTCCGCCTGGACTACTACGAGCCTGAAGGAAGCGGCCCCAAAGGAGCCAAGGACATGGCGGCCCGGATCAAGGTTCGCGCCTTCGATCTGCGGACCATGCCGCCGATGGGCAACCCGGCCCCCACGGATGCCGAGCGCGCGGTGCTGGGGCGCTGGGTGGCGGGCGGGGCACCCTTCTGTGATGGGGGCACTCCCTGATGTGGAGGGCAACCGAGCCAGCCATGAAAAGAGCCGTCTTCAGTGTGTGTGTCTCCGCCACGGTGGTGGTGGTGGGCTGCGTCGTGTCGGTGAGCGACTTCGCGGGCAAGAGCTGCGAGATCGCCGAGGACTGTCCGGACCCGTACGTGTGTGTCGCGGCGCGCCCCGGCGCCGGGCGCACGTGCGAGGCGCTGGGCCTGCCGGGCACCACGGATGGGGGAGGGCCCGCTCCGGGGCCGGTTCCCACCTGGTGCGCGGATGTGCAGCCGCTGCTCACCAACTACTGCCTGGCGAGCTGCCACGGCGCCGTGCAGACCGGCAGTGGTCGGACGGACTTCCGCCTGGACAACTACGAGACCGTCGGGAGCATCAAGGGAGCCCGGGAGATGGCGTCCCGCCTCGAGGTGCGTGTCGTGAGGTTCAAGGACATGCCCCCTCAGGGCAACCCCGCCCCCTCCGCCGAGGAGCGCGAGCTCATCGGGCAGTGGGCCCTGGGTGGCACGCCGCTCTGCAATGATGGCGCAGACGGCGGAACCCCCGCGGATGGGGGCACGGACGGCGGCAGGTAGCGGCGCCGTCAACCCCTCGGTGAGTACGAGCTGCCTTCTCGGGGCTCGGCTGCCCGGCTGCTGCCCCTAGGGCGGCCCGCGGGCCGTGCCAAGCGCTGTTCAGGTACAGCCCGGACACCCACTTTCTGCCCAACCGCCGGGGACCTTGTTCCCTGGTCAGGTAACGAAAGGAGAGGTGTATGCGAAAGCTCATGGTGGCGGTGGCGGCAGTGGCGGGGCTGGCTCTCACAGCGGGCTGCAAGCAGAACCCGAGGGAGGAGCGCCGCGAGCTCGCCGAGGTCCAGCAGGACGCCCAGCAGGAGGTCGCCGAGGCCCAGCGGGAGGCCAGTGAGGAGCGGGCCGACATCCAGCGGGAAGAGCAGGAGGAGATCGCCGACGCCCAGCGTGACGTGGCGCAGGCCCAGCGGGATGTGGCCGAGGCAGACCGGGAGCGTGCCGAGGATCTGCGTGACGACAGCGCGGCCACCGCGGCCGTCAACGACACCGTCATGGGCAGGGTGCGCTCCACCACGGGCGACTCGCTCGTGCTGGTGGTCCCCAACCAGAACAACACCGAGCTGAAGCTCAAGACGGATGACAAGACCCGCGTCACCCAGAACAGCCAGGTGGTGGAGCTGGACGACTTCAAGGAGGGCACCGAGGTGCGCGCCTCCTACGTGGCGGATGGGGAGGACCTGGTCGCCCGCGACGTGGTCATCATCTCCCCCGTGAAGGAGAAGTAGGCTCCCGAAGGCAGGGCCCGTTGAGGGGCTCTGGGGACGGCTCCCGCTCCGGCGGGGGCCGTTTCTCTTTGTACGGCGCGGAGTTCGCCGCGGGGCCGGGTGGGTAGGGGAGGCAATGTCTGCCCCCCTTGGTAGGGTGACGACCCATGAGGTTGTTCATGCCATCCCTACCTGGAAGCAAGGTTGAAGCGCGCGATGGTGCGCTTTCTGGTAGGATGCGCGACGCCCAACCTATAAGGTTGGATTGCTCTCCCCGCCGTCACACGCGCGGCCATTCGCGTGCCCACCCCAAGGAGTGCACGAGATGTCTTCACCCCCTGAGCGTCCTACGTCCAAACCCGTCATCCTCTTTTCGTCCGGTGCCACCTCTTACGAACTCGTCCGGTACCTCGGCTCCAGCAGCACTGGAGAGGTGCTGCTCGCGCGCCGCCGCTACGCGGAAGTCCTCGGCGCCCCCGTGATCATCAAGCGCCTGCAGGAACCCGCCGACGCCGTCGCGCGCGCTCGGCTCCTGGAGGAATTCAAGCTCATCATCCAGCTCAACCACCCGTGCATCGCCCAGGTGTTCCTGGTGCGCATGCATGAGGGCTCACCCTATGTCGTCATGGAGCACGTGGACGGCATCTCCCTGGAGTCCCTGCTCAACTTCTCGGCCATGCGGCGCGTGCCCCTCTCCGAGGAGTTCGCCGCCTACGTCGTGGCCGAGGTGGCGGATGCGCTGTTCCACGCGCATACGCTGTGTGACTCGCAGGGCCGGCCGCTGGGCATCATCCACCGCGACGTCAGCCCTCGGAACATCCACATCGGCACCCGGGGGCACGTCAAGCTCACGGACTTCTCCGTCGCCTACTCGACGATGGAGGGCCGGCTGTCCACGGTGGGGCCTCTGCTCAAGGGGGACATTGCCTACTCCTCCCCGGAGTACCTCATGCTCCAGCCGCTGGATGCCCGCTCCGACCTCTTCTCCCTGGGGGTGGTGCTGCTGGAACTGGTGACGGGCCGGCACCTGCTGGATCTGCCGGAGGTGGAAGAGGCCATGCTGCTCGCGGGGCCTCCCAGCACCGTCCAGGCCGCCCTGGAGAGCGAGGAGCAGAGCTGGGTCCCCGCTCCCCAGATGGCCATGCGCATGGAGCGCTTCCGCAGCGAGCACGTGGAGCGTGCCACCCAGACGCTCTCCGCGCCCATGCGGGCCATCGTCACTCGCGCGCTCCAGAGAGAGCCCCCCGAGCGCTTCCAGTCCGGCAAGGAGCTGCGGGATGAGCTCTGGTCCTTCCTGGGCGGCCAGGGACGCTGCTTCGGCCACCGGGAAGCGGAGCGAGAGATCTCCCGGGTACGGGGCGAGGCCGTGCGGCGCGGCAGTGGCGCCGAGATCCCCGAAGAGGAGTCTTCCAGCAACACTCCTGACGGCGGCTCGCGCAAGCCTCGTCCCTGAGGTGCTGGCATGACGGGGGGCGCCCTCTCGGTGTGAGGGGGCGCTCCCTGGCCCCGTGGGCAGTGTTGGCGGGAGGCGTGCCCGGCACGGACGGCTTGTCCTCCAAGCCATGAGGCCCGAGACTGCCGGGCATGAGCGACGTGAACGAACTCCACCGGCGCTGGTGCATCGCGGATGGCCATGCGGACTCGCTCATGTGGAACCGCGATCTCTGTGAGCGCTCCACGCAAGGGCACGTGGACTTCCCCCGGCTGCGCGAGGCGGGGGTGAAGCTCCAGTGCTTCACCATCGTCACCCGGGGGTTCCCCTTCATTGGCGGCTTCCCGGTGTTCGCGGCGTGGCGTGGCTGGCCTCGGGAGGCGCGCTCGAGCGAGTGGCACCGCGCGCTGTGGCAGGTCCAGCAGCTCGAGGCGTTCTGCCGCCGCTCCGAGGGCCAGGTGCGCATCACCACCACCGCCGCCCTGCTGGAGGAGCACCTGGCCCAGGGGCAGCTGTCCGCCATCCTCGGCGTGGAGGGGGGACATGCCATCGAGGGGCGCGTGGAGCGGCTCGCGGAGCTGCACCAGCGGGGGGTGCGCTTCATGGGGCTCACCCACCTCTCCAACAACGAGCTGGGCGGCTCCTCCTTTCCGATGATGGGCAACCGCGGCCTCACCCCCCTGGGCCATCAGGTGGTGGAGGAGATGGCCCGCGTGGGCCTGAGCGTGGATGTGGCCCATGCCTCCGAGCGCACGCTGGAGCAGCTGTTTGCCTACCCCTCCGTGCGCTTCTTCTCCTCGCACACGGGCGTGCGCGGCGCCGGGGGAGGGTGGCGCAACCTCTCGGATGAGTCGCTGCGCCGCATCGCCGACCGAGGGGGCGTGGTGGGCATCATCCTCGCCCCCATCTACCTGGGCGGGGACACCCTGGAGGACGTCGCCCGGCATGTCGAGCACGCCCTCAACGTCATGGGCGAGGACGGGGTGGGGATCGGCTCGGACTATGACGGGATGGTGGCGCTGCCCAAGGGCTTCCGGGACGTGACGGATCTGCCCCGTCTCACCGAGGTGTTACTGCGCCGCTTCCCCGAGCCCCTCGTGGAGCGGATCCTCGGGGGCAACTTCCGGCGGTTCTTCCGGGAGACGCTCGGCGGTTGACCGGCCCCGTGAGGCCCGGGATAGTCGGCGCCTGCATGAACCGCTTCTCTCTGCTCCTTCCTCTGGTGGGCTTCTTCTTCCTCTCCGGCTGTGGTGGCCCGGACGCCGGCGACTCGTGCGAGACCAGCGGCTACGTCTGCCGTGACGAGAAGCAGGCCCTGGAGTGCCGCCAGGGCGTGTGGCGTGCCCTGCCTTGCAGGGGCTCGCTGGGCTGTCAGGAGGCCAGCGGCAGCATCCGCTGCGACACCACCGCCAACGTCGCGGGAGACAACTGCGCGCTCAGCGCCGAGGGCCGGGGCCTCTGCCGCGCCGATGGCCTGGCTACCCTGGAGTGCCGCATGGGCGTGCTCGTGGAGACGGAGTCCTGTCTCGCCTGCTCCCAGTCCGGCTCCCAGGTTGTCTGCCAGAAGTAACTTCTCCCCGCCGGCCCGCCTGGGCGCCCGAGCCCGGCGGTTGGCAGGCTGATTGCCTGTGCCTACCTTGCCCCTGGCTGTGGGGGTGGGCATGGCGGGTTGGGGGTTTTGGGGGTTGGGGGCCGTGGCATGGCTGTCGGCAAGTGGGCCTGGGGAAGAGCTCCGTCCGCGGCACGAGGAGCGCAGGAGCGTCGAGCGGCCGCAGGTCCGACAGGCCGCCGCGGTCCTCCCGGCAACGTTGTCGGCTGAACAGCGCGTGAGGTTCGTGAGTGCGCCCGAGCCCCGCGCGCGTGAGGCCTCCCTTCAGGGGGATCCTTCCTGGCGCAAGGGCCGGCCCGCCAGTCCCGGCGAGCTGCACGTGAGCTCCTCCACCCAGGCCGCGCGGCCCGGCGAGCACATCTCCGTGGAGGTCTCCGCTCGGGAGTCCGCGGTGGTGCGTGCCGAGGTCTTCCGCCTGGGCGTCTACGGAGGCTCGGGCGCCGCCAAGGTGTGGAGCAGCGAGCCGATCACCGTGTCCGCTCAGGCTCGGTGCGCGCGCGCCGCGTGTCCCGCGCGGCAGTCCTTCTCCTTCGAGATCTCCCGGGACTGGGAGCCCGGCCTCTACCTGGTGAAGGTGACGCGCCTGGACGGGCTCCGGAGCTTCACCTCGCTCGTGGTGAAGGAGCGCCCGCCCGAGGAGCCTCGCTCCTGACGCTCAGCTCGGGATGGAGCCCAGGAAGCTGTCGAGCACCTGGTTGAAGCGCTCGGGCTGCTCCTGGTTCGGCAGGTGCCCGGCGTCGGGGATGATCTCCAGCCGGGCGCCGGAGATGAGGTCCGCCATCTGCTTCGCCTTCTCGAGCGGAGTGACGGCATCGCGCTCGCCCACCACCACCAGCGCCGGCCCCGCGTAGCGCGCGAGGATGTCCTTGCTGTCCGGCCGCAGGGCCATGCCTCGCTGGGCCGCCGCCACCGCCTGGGGCGCCGCCGCCCGCATCATCGCGGCGACCTCGCGGCCCACGGGGGAGTCCGGGCCCGCCGCCACCAGCTTGGGCAGCAGCGTCTGCACCACTGGCTCCAAGCCCTTGTCCAGGGCCTCCTTCGCCGAGGCCTCGCGCCGGGCCCGGCCCGCCTCGTCGTCCGCGGTGGCCTGCGTGTCCACCAGCACCAGCCCACGTACGCGCCCGGCATCCTCGCGCAGCAGCGCCATGGCCGCGTACCCGCCCATGGACACCCCGCCCACCACCGCCGAGTCGATCTTCAGCGCGTCCAGCAGCGCCAGCGCGTCCCGGGCAATCCGCTCCATCGTCGTGGGCCCCTCGCCCAGCCGGCTTTGC
The DNA here is from genome assembly GCF_020103725.1 of Hyalangium gracile. Lineage (NCBI taxonomy): Bacteria > Pseudomonadati > Myxococcota > Myxococcia > Myxococcales > Archangiaceae > Hyalangium > Hyalangium gracile. Next base: position 95,943 of record NZ_JAHXBG010000032.1, read on the forward strand.
CCGAAGCCCCGGTGGTCCGGGAGGATGAAGCGGTAGCGGCCCGACAGCGCCTTCACCTGCGCGTCGAACGCCGAGCCGTTCAGCGGGAACGCATGGAGCAGCAGCACGGGCGGCCCCTGGCCCTCGTCACGGTAGTGCAGCGGGACGCCGTCCACGGTCACGGTCAGCATGGCTCCTCCCGGGAAGCTCAGATCCACTGCTTGTGTCTGAACCAGAAGATCAGGGCAATGGGGAACGCCACGATCATCGCCCACATGGCGTAGTAGAAGCCCGTGCCCGACAGCGCATCGAAGTTCTGTCCGAAGAACCCCACGATGAACGACAGCGGCAGGAAGATCGTCGCGAAGATGGTGAGCTGCTTGGTGATGTCGTTCGTCTTGTTGGCCACCATGGACAGGTAGCCGTCCATCGCGTTGCCCAGGATGTCTCGGCCGCTGTCGATCTGCTCGTACAGCCGGACGAGGTGATCGTAGACGTCTCGGAAGTACAGCGTCGTCTTCTCCTGGATGTTGGGGATGCCCCGGCGCGACATCAGCCCCACCACGTCCCGCTGCGGCGAGAGCACCCGCCGGAACGTCACCAGCATCCGCTTCAGCTCGAAGATGCGCTGCAGGTGGTGCTTCTCCGCGTGCTCGAAGATGGCCACCTCCAGGTCCTCCAGCTCGTCGGCGAAGGTGTCCAGGATCGGAAACTGCTTGTCGATCAGCGTGTCCGCCAGCAGGTAGAGGATGAAGTCCGCGCCTCGCTCGAGCGTCGCGCGCGGCTCGTTCTCCACCCGACGGCGCACTTCATCGTGCGCGTCGAAGGGCAGCTCGTGGACGCTGATCAGCCAGTCGGGCCCGAGGAAGAAGTGATGTTCCTGTAGGGTCAGGTCGCAGATGTCCTTCGAGGCGGTGAAGCCCTGGAGGACGATGAACTGGTGGTTGGGGTACTCCTCCAGCTTGGGGCGCTGATCCAGGTGGAGGCAGTCCTCGATGGCCAGCTTGTGCAGCGAGAAGCGCTCGCCGAGCTTCATCAGCTCCGGCTCGTTGGGGGCGAGCACGTCGATCCACTTGATTCCAGGCTTATCGAGAAGTTCCTCGCCACCTGTGAGGACGCGACCTTCGTGCAGGACACAGACCTGAATTTTCATGAGTGGAACTCACAATGCTGAGAGCGCGACACGTGGTGGATTGCTAGAACCAACCGGCTGAGAAGTCGAGAACCCAGCGACCTCGGATCTGTCTAGAGTGACCCCGTGTCCGCCGATACCCCACCCCCCGTGATTGTCTCTCCGAGGCTCGAGCAGATCCTCCAGACACTGCCGGATCCGGCGTTCGCCGGTCGGCTCAGGAAGGCGTACATCGCCGCCGCGCAGGCCATCGCGAGGCTCAGCGACATGGACCTGGTGAAGTACGAGACGGACTCCACCGAGTCGGGCGCCGACCTGTCCCTGTGGGAGGAGATGGCTCCCGTCATCCGGGACACGGTGGTGGACGTCAACACGCTGCTCAACGTCATCCGCGAGCAGTTCTCCGGACCGCTGCCCGCGGGAGGAGCGGACGGGTTCCAGGCCAAGGCCCGAGAGGCGTCATCCGCGCTGCAGGAGTCGATGGCCCAGATGGCCCAGCAGATCACCCAGCTGGGCGAGGCCATGCGCAACCCCTCCGTGGTGTCGGACCGCTGGACGTTGCTGGCCGAGATCCAGCGCTTCCGTTCCTCCTTCCGAGAGCAGATCAGCAACCTCGTCTACACCTCCATCACCGCCTTCGTGGATGTGGCCCGGAAGGAGGTCGTCCCCGGCTACGAGGCCGAGGTGAAGGCGTCGATGACGGTGCGGGCCATCGTGGCCGACCTGGGGCGCATCCTCTCCGCGCGACTGGCCAAGGTGCGTGACGCCGGGCCCGCGGAGCTGCAGGCCAACGCCCAGCAGCTCCAGAACGAGATGGATGCCTTCGGCCGGACGGCTGCCTACCGGGGCCTGCGCGCCCAGGACAAGCGGCACTTCATCGAGCTGCGCGGCAAGGTGGGGCCCCTGGCGGCCATGGCCGCTCCGCCGAAGGAGGAGCTGCTCTCCGCGGTGGAGGCGCTGGATGGGCTCGTGCGCGGGCTGGCCTCGGTGAACCAGCGGCAGGTGCTCATCATCAATGACCGCGAGGTATGGGCCGCCTGTGGGGTGCGCCTGGAGCGGGCCATGGGCCTGGTGGACTCGGATCCGGCCACCGCCGCGCGGCTGCTCGCCGAGGCCGCCGCCATCGGGCAGTCGCTCTATGGGCGCGAGTCGAACATGGACGCCTTCCTGCGCAAGGCCCGCAAGGCGCCGCTGGCCAGCCTCACCGGCCCGGAGCTGCGCGCCACGCTGGAGAACCTGCAGGGCCTGCTGGCCAACCTGGGGGTGACGTGAGGCGGTCGCCTCGTAGCAGCGCGGTGGGCAAGGGCGTGCGAGCCACGGGGCCTCGGCCTCTGCGTGAGGCGGAGCTGTCCCGCGTGGAGAGCGTCTTCACGGACGTGGACGGCACGCTCACCACGGGCCACAAGCTGCGCAGCCAGACGATCCGTGCGCTCGAGAGCCTGTCCGAGGCGGGCCTGCGGGTGGTGCTCGTCAGCGGCCGCCCGGCGGGGTGGGGCGAGGCCTGGGCGCGCACGCTCCCGGTGGCGGGTGTCATCGTGGAGAACGGCGGCCTGTGCTTCGTGCGCGGAGCCCAGGGCGCGCTGCGCCGGGTGTACGCGGAGACGCCAGCGGAGCGAGCCGCCAACCGCAAGCGCCTGCGCTCGGAGGTGCTCCGGGTGCTGGGCAAGGTGCCGGGCGCTCGGCTGTCCTCGGACAGTGCGTACACCGAGGTGGATCTGGCCATCGACTACAACGAGGAGGCCCGGCTGGGAGACGCGGCGGCGGGCCGCATCGAGTCGCTGCTGCGCGCGCGGGGCGTGACGGCGGTGCGCTCCTCGGTGCACGTCAACTGCTGGCTCGGGCGCTTCGACAAGCTGTCCATGTCGCGGCGCTTCGCCCAGGTGGCGTGGCGCGAGCGGCTGACGCCCGAGGATGGCCGCTCCGTCTACGCCGGGGATTCTTTCAACGACGCCCCGATGTTCCAGGCATTTGCCCTCAGTGTGGGCGTGGCCAACGTGCGCGGCGTGCTGGACCGCATCGAGGCGCCGCCGGCCTTCATCACCCGTGCCGCCGAGGGGCAGGGCTTCGAGGAGCTGGCTCGCGCCATCCTCGTCCAGCGCCGCCGCCGCCCGGCTCTCCAGGAGTGACTCGTGAACGTCGTGAAGCTCGAGCTGGCCCGCGGACTGGGCCGCCACCTGCGCGCAGGCCACCCGTGGGTGTTCCGCAAGGCGCTGGAGCAGGTGCCGAAGATCCCCGCCGGCAGCGTGGTGGACCTCACCGAGAACGGGAAGTTCGTCGCGCGTGGCTACTTCGATCCGCACTCGGCCATCGCTGTGCGCGTGCTCACGCGCGAGCCGCGGGAGACCATCGACGCGGACTTCATCACCCGGCGGGTGAGGCAGGCGCTCGCCGCGCGGAGGGGCCTCATCGACCTCACCGACACGGACAGCTTCCGCCTCCTCCATGGCGAGGGGGACGGCCTGCCGGGCGTGGTGGCGGACCTCTACGCGGGCCACGTGGTGCTCAAGCTGTACTCGGCGGGCCTCACGCCCTACCGGCACCTCATCGTGGAGGCGTTCAAGGCGGCGCTCCCCGAGCTCAAGGGCATCATCGGCCGGGATGAGGTGGCTCGGGACGACGTGGAGGAGGATGACGGCCGGGGCTCGGGGCGGATGCTCTACGGGCCGGATGCGCCGGAGCTCATCCCCATCCGCGAGCGGGGCGCCATCTTCCTCGTGGACGCATGGCGCGGGCAGAAGACGGGCTTCTTCCTGGACCAGCGGGAGAACCGCTTCCTCATCCGCCGGCTGGCGAAGGACCGGGACGTGCTCAACTGCTTCTGCTTCAGCGGAGGCTTCTCGGTGAACGCGGCGCTGGGTGGGGCCAGGAGCGTCTTCTCGGTGGACCTGGATCCAGACGCCATCGCGCTGGCCCGAGAGAACTTCACGCGCAACGGGCTGCCGGCGGAGAAGTACGACTTCCTCGCCGCGGACGTCTTCAAGATCATCCAGTCCTTCAAGGACGAGGGCCGCACGTTCGATCTGATCATCCTGGACCCGCCCGCCTTCGCGAAGAGCCAGCGCGCGGTGCAGGCTGCGATCGACGGGTACGCCTCGCTCAACCGGCAGGCGCTCGCGCTGCTGCGGCCCGGAGGGTTGCTGGCCACGGCCTCGTGCTCGGCGCGCGTCAGCCCCGACGACTTCATGGGCGCGGTGCGCGAGGCGGGCTTCAAGGCCGGCGTGGACCTGGCGCTCGTGGAGGAGCGCTACCAGCCGCCGGATCACCCGGTCCGCCTGCAGTTCCCCGAGGGCAAGTACCTCAAGTTCTACGTGCTCGCCTCCGTGTGAGCCCGCGAGCCCCGGGAGCGGGGGAGTTGCCTCCACCCGCTCACGCCGGGCACCTCAGCCCTGCTCGAGCTCCTCGGGGTGGAAGACGCGCGAGGCCACGCGGTCCAGCACCTCGTCGCTCCACCTGAGGCTGGCCTTCATCAGCTTCTTCATGTCCTTGCCGAAGGCGCGCTCGTCGGGCACCTGCGTATAGGTCCGGCTGAGGTACAGGCCGCGGTTCTCGGTCTCGTACGTCACCGTACCGCCGCCGGTGTCCGTGCCTTCCTTCTCCTCGGCCTGGAAGGTCTCCAGCACGCCCGGCTTCGGCGGATCATGGAACTTGTACACGAGGGCGCTGCACTCCAGCGCCTGCGTGTCCTCGTGCCACTCGAAGTAGAGCTGCGCCCCGCCCATGATGAGGCCGCCGAAGCCCTCCTCGTTCAGCCCCTCGCTCTGCAGCGAGCCATGGGGCCGGACGAAGGACTGCACCAGGCGCTTGGCGCCCTCCCGGGTCATCGGAGCACCCGGGGGGGAGGCGGGAGCCAGGCCACCCACCCACGACATCAGCAGGCCTGCCAGGCCACTTCGAGGAGCGGTCGCCATCTCAGTTGTTGAAGTTACCGGCCCGGGCCTGATCGAACGGCACGCGGTGCTTCAGGTACACGGACTCGAAGCCGTGCGCCGCGATGGGGTTGAGCTTGAAGTCGTTGAAGCGGTGCACCACCGAGTTCTTGCCGCCGTCCGTCAGCGGGTTCCAGCCCGTGGGGCCCAGGCCGAAGGCGTCGGGCACCGGGTCGCCGCGGTTGACGTAGTGCACGTAGTTGGGGCCGTCCGGGTACGTCATGGCCGCCGCGCCGAACGTCTCCACGTTCAGCTTGCTCATGGCCTTCTGAGCGTCGGCCTTGGACATCCCATCTTCCAAGCGGAGCCTGTCGTACACGTGGCCGAGCGCGCGGCTGGTGATGAGGCCTCCCTGGCTGTGCGCCATCACGTGCACCGAGCGGCCCGCCTTGATCTCCTTGTAGAGCGTGTCGGCCAGCGTATCCACGGCCGGGTTGGTGCCCTTGTCCAGCTTGTCCTTCACGCACTGGACCAGGTCCGCCGCCATGCCCTCGGTGGCGTTGTGGATGCCCACCACCTTGGCGCCCGTCGTCTCCGCGATGGACTCCAGGCTGCTGTACTGGGCGTCCTTCGGGGTGTTGATGCCGTTGACGTAGACGATCGTCTCGGAGGGGTTCGGGTTGTTCTTCGGGGTGACGCCGGGGACGTCCTTCAGCGCGGTGCCAGGGGGGAACGTCTTGCCGCCGGCGCCCAGGAACTGCCCGTCATACACGCGGTCCGGCTGGTTGCCGCCGCCGAACAGGCCCTGCACCGCCTTGGCGCCGCCAACGGCCTTGGCCTCGAAGCCGTCCACCACGTTGTGGATCTTCTGGCCCGCGTCGGCAGCGACGTCCTGCACCTTGTCCACCGTCTTGGCGACGGCGTTCTCCACCTTGTTGACGGCCTTCTCGGCGCCGGTGCGCACGTTGTTGATAAGGTTCCGGCCACGCTCGATGGGGTTCATTTGGGGACTCCGTAAATTCGTGAGGGTGTGCTGCCTTTGGAGGGAATTGTCGTACCTGGAGGAAAAAAGTTGCGTCACTACGGTGACGCGGCGCGTCGAGCGGCCTAGTTCTTGAAGACCTTCGAGGCCACGCGGTCCAGCACCTCGTCGCTCCACTTGAGGCTGGCCTTCATGAGCTTCTTCATGTCCTCGATGAAGGCGGTGTGCGGAGGCGCCTGGGTATAGGTGCGGCTGAGGAAGAGGGACTTGTTCTCGGTCTCGTAGTCCACCTTGCCGCCGCCGGTGTCCGTGCCCGCCTTCTCCTCCTGCTGGAAGCCCTCGATGATGCCGGGCTTGGGGTTGTCCTTGAACTTGTAGATGAGCGCGCTGCACTCGAGCGCCTGCTCCTTGTCGTGCCACTCGAAGTAGAGCTGGGCGCCTTCGACCGCGACGCCGCCAAAGCCTTGAGGGTTGAGGCCGGGGCTGTCGGGATTGCCAGTAGCTGCCAGTAACGCCTGCGCCAGGCGCTGCGCTTCATCTCGCATCATAGGGGGCTGGATCTCCGGGCGGGGGAAAACGAGGCCAACCAGCCTAGCAGACCTGGGAGCAAAGAGGCCCCCACTTCGCCTCGGGAGCGCTCCGCCCGCGGGGGAAATTCCCGCCGCCTCGGGGCCGCCTTTCCGGATCATTCCTGGATCATTTTGCGATCAGGAATGGCGATTTTGCTGAATCTCCGTTCAGCGAGTCGAAAGGGACCCGCCTGCTGAAGTCGGCAGGGCTGCACTGGGGAGGAAGTTCCTGTCCACGGGTGCGGCCACCGGGGCGGGCGAGGATTAAGGTCACCGCGCATGGTCACCAAAGGGCAGTTCCTCGAGCGCCCGACGCTCATTCCCGTCGGCCGTGAGGTGATGGAGGGCACGGCGCACCGGGGCGTGAAGCGGCCGCCGCTGCTGGTGCTCGCGCCTCGGCCCGAGGAGGGCGGGGGCATGGATCACGTCGTCGCGGCGGAGCTGGTGTGGGCCGCGGCCACCGCTGGCTTTCCCACCCTGAGGTTCAACTACCGGGGCGTGGGCGGGAGCCAGGGCTCGCGAGGCACGGGCGAGGCGCTCGTGGAGGATGCCGAGGCCGCCATGCGCGTGCTGATGGAGAACGCGCAGAGCTCCAGCCTCGTGGTGGCCTCGCTGCATGGCGGTGCCCAGGTGGCGCTGGCGCTGCAGGCCCGGCACCCGGCCGTCGGCGGCGTGTGCCTGGTGGCGCCCGCGGATGTGGAACTGGCGGAGCTGACGCGGCTGAGCCGCTCGTTGCTCGTGGTGGTGGGGGAGGAGGACAAGCGCCTGTCCCGCGCGGCCCTGGCAGCGGCGGTGGGTGAGGCGCCGCGAGGAGAGCTGGAGGTGATCGATGACGCAGGCCCGAATTTCCACAGGAATCTCCCGCAGGTGGGCCGGTTCCTGTCCGCGTGGATGAAGCGGGTGTCGGGCGAGTGACCGATGCCGCGCAAGCCATCAAACTTCTTGAGGTTTCTCAATACGGGTGCGCTTGCCGGCCAGCCATCCGGTCGAACAGACTGCAAGGCAGACCCAATCGATTCGCCGTTCGTTCGTATGGGCCTGTTGAGGAAGTACCCCGTTTCCTGAGGAGTGCCGATGATGCGAAGGATCCTGGCAAACGCGGTGGTAGCGCTCGCGGTGGTGGCAGCCGCGGCCTGCTCTTCCGAGAGCAAGGCTCCGGTCTCTCCCGAGGCGAGCCAGTCGGCCCCGACGCTGGACCTCGCGGAGGCGGAGGTGGTGCCGGGCGGCATCGTGGTGGACTTCAAGGACGGGACCACCAAGGAAGAGTTCGACGCCTGGGAGGACGCGTGGGGCGTGGACCTCGAGTTCAACTCGGTGGAGAGCCATGACGACGGCCTCACCGTGGCGGTGGGCGTGGATGACGTGGAGGGCGTGCTGGAGGCCATCCGTCAGAACCCCGCCGTCGAGTCCGCCGAGCCGCTGCTGGCCTACCGCGCCAGCTTCACGCCGAACGATCCGGACTACGGCAAGCAGTGGAACCTCAAGATGATCGACATGCCCAAGGCCTGGGACAGCAGCAAGGGCAAGGGCGTGGTGGTGGCGGTGCTGGACACGGGCATCGCCTACGAGGACTACGACGACTTCAAGCAGGTGCCGGACCTGAAGGGCGTGAAGTTCACCCAGGGCTACGACTTCGTGAACGACGACGAGCACGCCAATGACGACCACGGGCACGGCACGCACGTGGCGGGCACCATCGCCCAGGCGACCAACAACGGCGAGGGCGTGGCGGGCGTGGCCTTCGAGGCGACGCTGATGCCGGTGAAGGTGCTCAACCACTTCGGCAGCGGCACCTCGGCGGACATCGTGGACGCCATCCGCTTCGCCGCGGACAAGGGCGCCAAGGTGATCAACATGTCGCTGGGCGGCGGCGGCTACTCGAAGGCCATGGCCGACGCGGTGGAGTACGCGCGCAAGAAGGGCGTGACGGTGGTGGCGGCGGCGGGTAACGCCTCGCGGCCCCGTGTGGAGTTCCCCGCGGCGTACCCGGGCGCGGTGGCGGTGTCCGCCGTGGGCCCGGATGGCACGCGCGCTCCGTACTCCTCCTACGGCAAGGAGCTGGACATCGCCGGCCCCGGGGGTGACAAGCGCAAGGGCGACCAGAACGGCATCATCCAGAACACGATCGATCCCCGGGACGTGTCCCGCTCCGTGTACGCCTCGTACCAGGGCACCAGCATGGCCACCCCGCACGTGGCGGCGGTGGCGGCGCTCCTGTACGCGGCGGGCGCCAGCGGCCCGGACGAGGTGGAGAAGGCGCTCTTTGCTGGCGCCAGGCGTGTCAACGGCCAGGCCTGGAGCGAGGAGTACGGCCATGGCCTGCTCAACGCGCAGGCCTCCCTGGAGGCGCTGGGTGGCGTCGGTGGGCAGTGGCCCCCGCTCTGGTGGGCGCTGGCGCTGCTGGCGCTGGTGCTGCTGACGCTGGGCCGGCGCGCGCGGCCGGGCTTCTTCAACATCCTCCTCACCCCCAGCTTCCTGGTGCCGCTGCTGCTGGCGACGGTGGGCGTGTTCTTCGCCCGCTCGATCTTCGGCGGGGCCTCGGGCGCGGCGGGGGACGTGGTGAACGCGGTGTCGCTGCCCATCCCCGACTGGGAGCGCATCATCTTCGGTCGCGGCAAGCTGGCCAACCCGCTCTTCTACAGCGCGATCATCCCGACGGTGCTGTCGATCTTCGCCATCAAGTTCCGCGGGCTGCGTCCGGCCATCGGCGGTCTGGCGCTGGGCTTCGCGGGCTTCCTGGCCTACGCCGCCTGGTCCAAGGCGCCCGGCCTGGCGTACATGCCCTTCACCTTCCTGGCGATGCCGTGGCTGGTGGTGAACGCGCTCATCTGCGTCGTCATCGGCCGCGCCATGCTCAAGAAGGAGACGGTATGAAGCTGAGCGGGCGCATCGCCTTCCGGGACATCGAGACAGGCGTGTGGGTGCTGGAGGGCGATGACGGCCGCACCTATCAGCTCGCCGGCGGAGATCGGAAGATCAAGAAGGACGGTCAGCGGGTCGAAGTCGAGGGCAACGTCGACAACGACGCGGTGACCCTGCACATGGTGGGGCCCGTCCTCACCGTGGCCTCCTACAAGTTCCTGTAGCCCCAAGCCGACCGTGCTCGGACAGAGCCCTCCTGGCGGAGCCCTCCGCCGGAGGGCTCACTGCTTTTCGGGAGTCGGCTCTTCCGAAGCCTGCCGGGCCTGGCGGGCGCGCTCCTCCTCGTAGACTTCGATTGGGAGGCGTCCGCCGCGGACCTCATCCCGCATGCGCAGCAGCTCCGCGCGCTCGGCCTGCTGCGCCTCCGAGGCGTCCTTGGGCAGCTTGGGCAGGCGGTGCTGCATGTCGACGAAGCTCAAGTGGATGCCTCGGCTGTCCAGCAGCACCAGGGCGCCCACGGAGAGCGTGGCGGCCAGCATCCACGGCAGTATCAGCCGCGCCAGGGACGGAGCGGGCAGGGTGACGGTGGGTAGCTCCTTCCTGGGCCCCCACAGCACCGGGAACCAGCGCGCCAGCGTCAGCATGCCACCCATGAGCACCAGTCCACCAGCCGAGAGGAGGAGGACGAGCTTGAGCGGGGGCTGCTCGTCCGTGCCCTCCGCCCCCATCTGCCGCGCCGCGAGGAACAGGGCCGAGGACACCACGTTGTTGGCCGAGTGGGCCATGATCCCGGGCCACAGCGAGCCCGTGTAGAGCCTCAGCGCGCCGAACAGCACCCCCAGCTCCACCCGAGCCACGAAGCCCACGGGATCCATGTGGAACGCGCTGAACACCACGGCGGTGACCACCACGGCGCTCACCCGGGAGAGCGAGGTGGCCAGCAGGCCCCGCTGGAAGACGCCTCGGAAGAAGAACTCCTCGCAGACGGGGGCGGCCACGGAGACGCCGGCGAGCATGACGGCCAGCTCCAGCGAGTTCTGCCCCTCGAAGATGCGGCTGCTGTCGAACATGTCCCGCAGCCACTGCGGCGCCACCGACTGCGCGGCGTACTGGATGGGGATCACGAAGGCGAAGAAGTTGATCACCCCCAGCCCGAAGCCGAAAGCCGCGGGCGCGAGCGCCACGGACCGGGCGCCGGAGAAGCCCAGGGGCTCGTAGTGGGCGGCGCGCAGCAGGACCCAGGGGACGCCCAGGAAGATGAAGATCTCCGTGAACCAGATGCCGAAGGCCGCGTTGAGCAGCTGGGTGGCGCCTCCGAGCGTGAGGAAGAGCCCCAGCCCGAGCGCGACGCCGATCACGGCCATGATCAGGGGGCTGAGGGGCGGAGGAGGCGGCTCGGCGGGGGGGCTGGGGGTGGAATCTTCCACCGGGATCTCCTGAGTCACGAAAAAAGCTGAGCGAAAACCGTGAAGCGTCCGAGTCGCATATCCCTATAATGCCGGCACTTTGAGGTTCTTCCTGGATCGAGCGCAGCGGAGCATGAGGATGGCCGCGCATACCCCCCGGGCCGCGGCTCTGGCGTTGGTGTTGCTGGCTTCGGGATCGGCATCAGCAGCGGCAGTCCAGATCGAGGCGCGCACGGAGGCTCAGGCGTACCAGATCCGCGCCTGGCGTGGCACCACGCCAGACGACGTGGTGTTGCTGCCACGACGGCGGATCGTCCAGTACCTGGGGCTCAACGCCTTCGAGTTGGTCACCGGACAGGATCTGGGCTTCGAGTCCAGCCTGCGCATCTTCGCGGACCTGGGGTTGCCGAAAGGCGAGGCCGAGAAGGTGGACGGCCTGCGGACCGAGGACGCGGACATCATGTACGCGTACGCCCGGTACTCCACCGGCGGCTTCGAGGGCCGGCTGGGGCGCCAGCTCTACGTCGACTCGATGGACATCATGTCCTTCGACGGCCTGCGCCTGCGGTACATGTCCCGCTTCGGCGTGGGCGTGGAGGCCTACGGCGGCCTGTGGGTGAAGGGCGCGGGCATCCTCGGCTCGTCGGTATACCAGCCGGACGGGACGCGCGAGAGCGACTCCCGGCGCCTGGATGCGGGTGTGGTGGGCGCCGACGAGAGCCTGGACGCCATGGAGCCCCTGTACGGCGCCAAGCTGCTGGTGGGCGATCTGAAGGGCTTCAGCGGCTCGCTCGGCTACCGCAAGGCCATGGTGGCCGGGAAGACGGACCTGGAGCGCGCCGGGCTGGAGTTCCGCTACGCGCGCGGGCTCGGCGTGAGCGCGCTGGCGGGCCTGGACTTCGACATGTTGCAGATGAAGCCGGCGCAGCTGCGCGCGCAGGTCCGCCTGGACCGGGAAGTGTTCGCCGTGACGGCCGAGGCCCTGCGCTTCACGCCGGTCTTCTCCTCGGACTCCATCTGGTACTACTTCGCGTACGCCCCGCGCGACGAGGCCCGCCTGCGCGCGGACTTCTACCCGGTGGGCCCGCTGCGCTACTACGTCCAGGCGCTGGCCAGCCTGTACCACACCAACCTCAACAGCACTCTGAGCATCGCGGATGACGTGGACGGTGAGGGCGCGCCTGCCTCGACCAACCTGGGCGGCGCCGTGGGTGCGTCGCTGCGGCGGGGCAACCTGCGCTCGGGGCTGGACGTGACGTACCGGACCGGCTTCGGCGGAGACCAGCTCTGGGTGGATCTCACCGGCGGCTACAGCTTCGACCGGGGGCTGTTCGATCTGGATGCCCGGCTGTCCGTGGCGCACGTGGATGACGCGTTCAACGAGCAGCTGCGCGGCACCTTCTTCGGAGCGCAGGTGTGGGGCAGCCGGGCCCTGAGCCAGGCCGCCCGCGTCTCCCTGGTGCTCGAGCAGAACGTGAATCCGTTCTCTCGCTCGGACACCAAGGTCTTCTTCCTCTTCGATCTCAAGGCGAACCTCTAAGATGGACCGCCAGTTCCGGAACGCACTGGGCGTCTTCGCCCTCTCCCTCGTCGCGGCAGGTGTGGCCTGGGCCGCCACGGCCCGCGAGCGCAGCCTCGCCATCTACCCCGCGCAGAACATCCCGCTCCGCTTCGATCACGCGCAGCACCTGGAGGCCGGCGCGGACTGCGCCACCTGTCACGACTCCGTGAGCAAGAGCGAGGTGGCCCGCGATCGCAACCTCCCGGCCCACCCCGAGTGCGAGACGTGCCACGACATCGAGGCCGCCCAGAAGGGGCAGAAGACGGATCCGCCGGCCAGCTGCGGCACGTGCCACCCGGGCTTCGATCCCACGGTGCGCAAGGAGCCGGCGAAGCTCGATCTGCCGCCCGCCAACCTGCGCTTCACCCACAAGGTGCACCTGGACAAGAAGGTGGAGTGCGTCACCTGCCACGGGGACATGACGAAGGTGACCCTGGCCACCCGGCAGCAGCTGCCGAAGATGGCCACCTGCTTCGAGTGCCATGACGGCCGGGCCGCCTCCAACGCCTGCACGACGTGCCACCTGAAGGAGGCCTCGGGGCGGCTCCAGCTCAACTTCTCCTCCGGCATCCTCCGGCCGATGCAGGGCGACCCGCTGGGCCTGGACCACGGCCCGCGCTACGAGTTCAACCACGGCAGCCGCGCCGCCGTGTCCCGGCAGCTGTGCAGCCAGTGCCACTCGGACTCGTACTGCCAGAAGTGCCACGACTCGCTGCAGAAGCCGCTGTCGGTGCACCCCAACGACTACATCACCCTGCACCCGGTGCAGGCGCGCACGGACGCGCAGCGCTGCGAGAGCTGCCACCGGCTCCAGTCCTTCTGCGCCGCCTGCCACGAGCGGGTGGGCGTGGGCATGGACGCGGACCCGTCCCTGCGCCCGCGCAACGCGAAGGTGCACCCGGACTACGCCACGTGGGTGCAGATCCCCGGGCCCCAGCACCACGGCATCGTCGCCTCGCGAGACATCCGCCAGTGCGCGGCCTGCCACCGGGAGGAGTCCTGCATGAGCTGCCACTCGGAGCTGTCCCAGCGCCAGCAGGTGAACCCGCACCCGAACGGCTTCGCCAACAACTGCAAGAAGCTCGCGGCGGCCAATGACCGCGCGTGCCTCAAGTGCCACTCGGAGACGAGCCTCGCTCAGAAGGGGTGCCGGTGATGCGCCGCCTGCTGATTGCCTGCGCCTGCCTGAGCCTCGCGGGCTGCCTGGATCCGGGAGATCCCCTCCTGGCCGTGCGTGACAGCGATCCTCCCGAGGTGGAGTCCACCGATCCGGGGGCCAACGGGGAGATCGGCTCGGACGGCTCGCTGGAGATCACCTTCTCGGAGTTCATGGACGTGCGCACGCTGCGCCCGGGGATCGCCGTGTTCTCCGGCCGCGAAGAGGTGCCCCTGCGCATCGCCGTGCCCGCCCCGACGGAGGGGGACGAGGACGTCGAGCGCGGGGACATCCCGTACACCGTCACGGTGAGCGCGGAGTCGGGCGCCTTCACCGCGAACGCCAGCCTCATCCTGGTGATGCGGACGATCCTCACCGACTACGAGGGCAATGCGCTCGTGGAGGAGGTCCGCGTCCCGTTCCGCACCGGCCCGTAGGCGGAGGCCGGCGGCTCAGGCGCGCTGCAGGTACTCGCGGATCTGATCGGCGAGCTGGTCGCGCGTCTGGGCCTCGGAGGCGGCCGGGCCCAGCTTCAGCTTCTTCTCCTCCTCGACGAGGTACTTCTGGTCGAGCAGGTACGCCACGGCGTTCTCCAGCGTCGTCTTGGCCAGGGACTCGGCGGCGCCGATGCGGCCCGCGTGGAACTCGGCGCGGCCCGTCTCCAGCGCGAACTTGATGAAGGACTTGCGGTCCGTGGCCACCCCGTCGGCCACGTCCTTCAGCGTCAGCGCGGCCAGCAGGTACGACTCGAGGTAGTCGCGCAGCAGGTCCGCGAGGAACTCCAGGTAGGGCCGGGCGTGGGGCTCGGGCGCGAACTGGAGGGTGTCGTCGGTGCGCAGCACCAGGCCCATCCGCACCAGGGCCTCCACCGTCTCCGAGAAGATGGTGTCGAAGGTGGTGCCCACCCGGTAGATGAACTCGACCTTGAAGAGGCGCGAGAGGAACAGCGCGCGGACCTTCACGCGCTCGTAGGGGGCCGGGGCGCCCACCAGCAGCGCGTTGGCCACGAGGCTGCGCGGCGCCACCAGGTTCATCAGCGTGTTCTTGTAGAAGGAGAGCTCCGCGCGGCGCTCGTCCTCGGGCTGGTAGATGACCTCGCCGCGAGCCTGCTGCGTGCGCAGCATCCCATCCGAGCGGAACGTCTGGATGGCGTCCCGGATGGCGCCCATCGTCTCGGGATCGCTCGGGGCGTTGGCCAGCGTCTTGGAGAGCGGGGTGCGCTCCTCCTCGGCGATGCGGCGCAGCAGGGTGATGCGGTCGGTCAGCTCGCGCTGGGTGACGCCGCGCCGGCGGTGGGCCAGCAGCGACGCGCTCACCAGGGCGTGCGGCGTCACGGTGGACACCTTGCTGATGCCGTACATCACCCGGTTGCCGAGCGCGCGCACCAGGCCCTTCTTCTGGTCGTCCGTGACGGGCTCGCCCGGGGTGAGCCCGCGGCTCTTCATGAGCTCCACCAGCGACAGCGGCTCGTCGAAGGTGAGGTGGATGCGGCCGTAGCGGGCCGCCAGCACCTTGGGCGTGCTCAGCAGGGCCTTGAGGTCCTCCGGCTTCTTCTCTCCGCCGGCCAGCTCCTTCGAGTAGCTGCCGGACTCCACCACCTTCTCGTAGTCGATGGAGACGGGGACGAAGATCAGATCGCTCCGGGCCCCCTCCAGCACGGCCTCCACCTGCCAGGTGAACATGCCCAGCTTGGGGGGCAGCAGCTTGCCGGTGCGGGAGCGGCCTCCCTCGGGGAAGAACTCCTGGTGCACGCCGTCGTGGACGAGCTTGCGCACGTAGGACTGGAAGGCCGCGGAGTAGATGGGGTCTCCCTTGAAGGAGCGGCGCAGGAAGAACGCGCCGCAGCGGCGCAGGAAGGGCCCCAGCGGGAAGAACGAGAGGTTGGCGCCCGCGGCCACCAGGGGCACCGCGTAGCCGCGGTTCCAGAGCACCCAGCTCATCACCAGGTAGTCCACGTGGCTCTTGTGCGAGGGGCACAGGACGATGGGCGCCATGCCGCCGGCCTTCAGGGCGCGGTGCAGCCCCGTCTCATCCACTTCGATGCCGTCGTAGATGCGCTGGAACACCCAGTCCAGCAGGGGCGAGGCGAAGGCCAGGGCGGTGGGGCTGGGGCGCGCGGCGATGGCCTGCAGGTTGCGGCGAGCCTCGCGGTAGACGCTCTCCTGGCGCCGGCTCACCGAGGCGGCGTGGGCATCCAGCGCCTTGCGCAGGTGCCGGTCGCGCATCGTCTCGTCGATGAGGCGCTCGGTGGGCTTGAGGGGCGGGCCGAAGACGGCGCGCGTCTCCCGGGTGAGGTGGTGGTGCAGGGCGCTGCGCACCTTGCGGGCGATCACCTCGTCCGAGTCCTGGGGGTTCTCCTCGATGAAGCGGCGCAGATCGATGGGCTCGCCCACGCGGAACTGGGCGCGGCGGTAGTTGCGGAAGAAGGCCACCATCGAGTGCAGGAAGCCGGGGGCCTCGGGGCTGCCGAAGATCCGGTCCATGATGCCGGGCTTGATGCGCGCGGTGCGCTTCTCCCAGACGAACAGCTCGGGCACCAGGTAGACGGTGCGGTCGCCCTTGCGGGCCATGGCGACCAGGGCGGGGAAGGGGTTCTCCTCGATGTCCTTGCCCGAGGCGCTCATCAGCGCCGTCTTCTTCAGGAAGATGAGGCCGCTGCCGCCGTGGCGCCGGGCGTAGGTGAAGCGCACGTCGAAGTCGCCGCGCTGGGCGGTGTTGCGGAAGGGGCGGGTGAACCAGGGCCGCAGGTTCACCACGGCGCGGATGGGGGGCAGGGCGCGGCGCACCATGGCCCAGGCCAGGTAGAGGAAGTTGATCCACGCGGTGGAGCGCATGACGTGGACCACGAACCCCTTGGCATGGAGCTCGCGCAGCTCGGCCTCGGACTCCGGAGGGAAGAGCACGCCGTCGAAGTAGCGCGCCCCCAGCCAGCGCGAGATCGGTCCAAACTCTTCCTTCAGCACGGCCGCTCCCTGATTCGCAGTCCCGGCCACCGCAGTCTCCACGTGGCTTCCTCCGGCGGAAAGGCTTCCGAGCCGGAGCGGATACTAGCGAAGGAAAGCGGCTTTCCAGCCTCTTTCCTCACTCTGGCGCGGCCGGGCTCAGGGCACGGCTGGACTGCGGCGGCTGGGGCGGACCACCGACGCCACGGTGTCCAGCAGGCGAGGCAGCTGGAGCGGCTTCTCGAAGAAGCCGTCGATGCGATCCAGGCCCTGGCCGGAGCTGAGCGAGGCCACCTCGCTGGCGCCGGAGATGATGTAGACGACGACGTCCGAGAGCGACTCGGTGGCGCGGATGAAGTGCAGCACGGAGCGCCCGTCCTCCTGGCTCAGGCGCAGGTCCAGCAGCACCATGGCTGGGCGGATGTGCGAGAGCACGGAGCGGGCCTCGGCCGCTCCCGAGGTGGACATCACCCGGTAGCCCTCCTGCTCGAGCACCTGCTGGAGCACCTCGCGGCAGTCCAGATCGTCCTCCACCAGGAGGATGCCACCGGCGCGGGGCGCGGCCTGGGTGGGATCCGGCAGGCTCACCGCCCCGGCGAACATGGGGAGCACCATCTGGAAGGTGGAGCCCTCACCCAGCGTGCTGGTGCCATCCACCCGGCCGCCGTGGAGCGAGAGGATCTTCGCCACCAGCGGCAGGCCCAGCCGGCCGCCCAGGGGGCGCGGCGTGCCGGAGCGCGCGCGGTAGAACGGATCGAAGACGTTCTCCAGCTCCTCCTGCGAGAGCCCCGGGCCGCTGTCCTTCACGGACAGGGCGGCGAGCCCCTCCTCGGCGGAGACGCGCACCTCCACGGTGCCGCCCTCCTCGCTCTGGTGGATGCCGTTCTCCACGAGGTTGTGGATGGCCTCGGCGAGGCGCTCGCGGTCGCCGCGGACGAACACCTCTGAGCACGGAGGGATGTGGAGGCGCACCTTGCTGTGCTCGGACAGGGCGGCCAGCCCGCGCAGCACCTCCTCGGCCACGGCCTTGAGGCCGAAGGGGCGCTGGTTGAGCTGCATCTTCCCGGACTGGAGCCGGGACATGAGCAGCAGATCATTCACCATGCGCAGCATGCGGTCCGAGTTCCGGTCGCACGTCTGCAGGGCGCGGCGCTGCTGCTCGGTGAGGGGGCCCAGCTTCTCGCGGCCCACCATGGCCAGGTAGGCCTTGATGGTGGTGAGCGGGTTCTTCAAGTCGTGGGACACGTTGCCGAGCAGCTCCTCGCGGTGCTGCTCCAGGCTCTTGAGGCCGGCGATGGCCGTCTGGAGATCCTTGTTGCGCCGCGCCGAGTCATCCCTCAGGCGGGCCACCTCGTAGGCGGCGGACAGCTGCCCCGCCAGGGCCCGCAGCAGCGTCTCCGAGGCATCCTTCCGTGGCCCGAGGATGGCCAGGCAGCCGGTGACGCCCTGGGGGCTCTCGAGCGGGACGACGACGGTGTCCTCCTCGCGCAGCACGGCGTTCTGGGAGAAGGCCCGCCCGACGATGCCCTCGTCCGGGATGGCGGCGGTGACGCGGTCGTCATAGCGGCCGCGGACGTGCTCGACGTGGAGCTGCTTGCGCTCGGCGAAGAAGCGGGCGACGTAGCAGACCTTGGGCTTGAGCAGGTTGAAGATGACCTGCAGGTAGACGCGGAGCACCTCGGTGGTGCCGGCGCTGGTGGTGAGGTGGCGCGCCATCTCGAGCAGCGCGGCCTCGGCGGCCTCGGGCTCGACGGGGGGCACGGGCTTCACCGCCCGCTTGGGCTGCTTCTTCAGGTGGGGCCGGAGCGCGACGACTTCGGCCAGCCGGGGGCCTTTCTTCTTGGAGGAGGGCACGGGAGTCTCGGTACCTGGCGGAAGGATGCCTGGCGTCCCTGGGGGAACGCGTGAGCAGGGTCATCCTCCTCCAACGCCTCAAGGGGGGGAACGACCCGTCTGGGCAGATGCGTCCGGCAGGACAGGGGCCGTGTCGGCTGCTCGACATCAGCCCCTGGCGCTTCGTCTCACGCTTGACGCTTGACGACGGCGCCTGCCTTGTCGAGCGTGTAGGGCTCCACCAGGAGTCCCTCCACCTTCTCCCGGAAGCCCTGGACGCCGAAGCCGCTCTCGTGGAGCGCGGTGAGGGTGGCGGTCTGCACGCGGCGCGCGGTCTCATCCGCGGTGAGCAGCTTGAGCATGGGCTCGCGGGCCGGCTCGTACTTGAGGGGGCCCAGCGCCTTGAGCGCGGCGATCTTCACGTCGTCCGCCATGTCCTCGAGGAAGGGCAGGACGGCGGGAGCGATGCGGGCATCCTCCTTGCCGGTGACGTGGTGGAGCAGGACGACCTTCTTCTCCGGGTCGCGCGTGTAGTGGTTGCTCAAGTGGGTGAGCACGTCCACGCAGATGGCAATCACCTCGGGCTCCGGCAGCAGCTCGCCGAGCAGCCGCAGCGCCCAGGAGGCGGCCTGATCACTCTTGCGGAGGAAGTCCTGGATGGGGGCCACCGCGTCCTTGCCGAAGCCCTTGATGAGCTCGAAGACGTGCTCCTTCTCGTCGGCGTCCGTGGTGAGCGGCTCCACGGTGATGGTGAAGCGCATCAGGAGCACGCCGACGGCCTCGGGGAACTTCATCTCCCCGAGCTGCTGGATGGCCTTTTGACGCGTGGTGGGATCCCCATACTTCTGGGTGACCTTGGGTTTGAGCTTGAGGGCTTTCTCGGGGCCGGAGCCGCCGAAGAAGTCGAAGAGGCCCATGTGTACGCTCCGAGGAAGGGCAGGATGTGGAGGCGCCGTGTAGGACGAGGCGCCCGGCAGTGCAATAGGCAAGAAGCCGGGGCCATTCCCATCGTCGGGTGGGAGCCTAGAGCTTCAGCTCCCGCCGAACGTCTCCAGGGTAGGCGCGCGCCAGCGCCTCGGCCGCGGCTTTCGCCTCGGGGCCGGCCCCCTCGGGCACCCGGATCTGGATGACGAGGTACATGTCGCCGGCAGAGCCCCCCTTGAGAGAGGGGGCGCCACGGCCCTTCAGGCGCATCTTCCGGCCCGACTGGGAGCCGGCGGGCACCTTGACGGTCACCTCGCCCTGGAAGGTGGGCACCTTCACCTCGGCTCCGAGCAGGGCCTCGGGGATGGTGACGGGCAGATCCATGTAGAGATCATCCCCCTCGCGGCGCACCAGCGGGTGATCGGCCACCTCGGTCTCGATGTAGAGATCTCCCGGCGGCCCGCCGTGAGTCCCCGCGGCGCCCTGGCCGGCGAGCCGGACCTTGGAGCCCGTCTGGACGCCGGGCGGAATCTTCACCGTGAGGCGCGTGGCCTCCTCCACGACGCCGGTGCCCTCGCACTGGGGGCAGTCCTCGGCGGCGCGGCCCGTGCCATTGCAGGTGGGGCAGGCGCCCGCGAAGGACGCCCCCGCGCTGCGGCGCGTGCGGCCGGTCCCCTTGCAGGTGGGGCAGGGGCCAGAAGCACCCGACTCACCTCGACCGCTGCAGCGCTGGCAGCGCCCCGGGCGCCGGACGGACAGGGCCCGCTCGGTGCCCGTGATGGCCTCGCCCAGCGAGAGCGTCACCTGGGCCGTGAGGTCCTCGCCGCGCCCGGGCCCGCGAGAGGCCCCGCGCTGGCGTCCGAGGATCTCGTTGATGTCGAAGCCGGGGCCACCGCCCGGGCCCGCCCGGCCGAAGATGTCTCCGAAGATGTCGCCCAGGTCGAAGTCCGCGCCGCTGCCGGAGAAGGGGATACCTCCTCCCACGCCGCCGCCGCTGGCTCTGGCCGAGCGATAGGCCCGGAACGCCTCGGCCTTCTTCTCGTCGTAGCCCATCTTCGCGGCGTCCTCTCCGAACTCGTCGTAGAGCTTGCGCTTGGTGGGATCCGACAGCACCTCGAAGGCCGTGTTGACCTGCTTGAACTTCTCCTCGGCAGCCTTGTTGCCCGGGTTCACGTCGGGGTGGTGCTTGCGCGCCAGCTTCCGGAAGGCTTTCTTGATGTCCTCCGCGGACGCTGTCCGAGGGACCTCGAGAATCTGGTAGTAGTCGTCCGCCATTGCCGATCTGTCCTGAAAAATTCCTTCTGCAAGAAAGTAACCAGCCTGACGGACTGCGCCAGCGCGATGCGTGCTTTGTCGCGGGATGTATAGAGTGGCCGGTGATGAAGGTGGCCCTGGCGATGCTGCGTCCTGGCCGAGCAATGGGCCTCTGCTGGGCAGGCTGGCTGATGGTGGCCCCTGCGGTGGCGGCGGCTCAGGCTCCGGGGACGGGTCTGCCCACGGCCGTCGCGCAGGCGCCCGAGGGCCGCGTCATCGACCAGGTGGTGGCCGTCATCGAGGGCCAGGTGCTGACCCGGAGCGAGCTGGAGTTCGAGACGCGGGTGGCGCTCGTCCAGCAGGGGGCCTTGCAGGCGGCCATCGAGCCGCTCGACGAGGAGGCGCTGAAGGGAGGGCTCGAGCTGGCGATCAACCTGCGACTGCAGGTGCTGAGCGCGGATCGGCTGGAGGCCTTCGCGACGGAGCAGGCGGAGGTGGAGGCGAGGGTGGCGAAGTTCCGCCAGCTCTTCGAGCGCGAGGAGGCGTTCCAGGGCTTCCTCACTCGCTCGGGGGCGGACCTGGGCCTGCTGACGGAGGTGCTGGGGCGGCGGGTGAGGGCCGAGCGCATCCTGGACAGCCGCATCCGCCCTCGCGCCCAGGTGAGCGAGGCCGAGGTGCTGCGCTACTACCAGCAGCACTCCAGCGAGTACCCGGAGGGATACGCGGCGGTGAAGGCCCAGCTCCAGAACAAGCTGAAGAGGGAGCGCTACGACGCGCTGACGGCGGAGGATCTGGCGGAGCTCCGCGCCTCTGCGCAGGTTCGGCGGGTAGCTCCCTTCGCGAGAGAGGCACGGCGATGAGGCAGATGCGCGAGGAGCCCTTACGAGAGGGCATGCACCCGTTCCTCATCCGGCAGATGACCCACGAGGACATGCCGGCGGTGATCGCGCTGGAGCAGGCGGCCTTCCGCAACCCCTGGTCGCCGGAGCTGCTCCGGCGTGAGCTCGACCACGACTGGTCCACCATCTTCCTGGTGGAGGAGCCGCAGCCTGGGGGCAGCCGCAAGCTGCTGGGCCTGGCCATCTTCTGGATCGTCCAGGACGAGGTGCACGTGCTCAACGTGGCGGTGGCGCCCGAGCACCGCCGGCGTGGGGTAGGGCGGGCGGTGATGGACGAGGTGCTCGCCCGGGGCCGGCACCGCCGCTGCACCCTGGCGACGCTGGAAGTACGCCGCAGCAACGAGGCGGCGATCGGGCTCTACAAGTCCCTGGGCTTCCGCACGGTGGGCGTCCGGCCGAACTACTACGTCGACGAGAAGGAGGACGCCCTCGTCATGGTGCTCGACTTCTAGCCGCACGAGGGGTAGAGGAGCGCCGCAACCGCGTGTTTCTGGAATGGATTCCCTCCCTTCGGATGGTTCTCACCTTCCGAGGGTCAGGTGGAGCTTGACACGGAGAGGTCCGTCCCTATACTCGCGGCCCTTTTTCTAGCGTAGTTGTAGGTCTATATGCGCCGCCCCGTGTCCAGCGTCGGTGGCCATGAGAGAAGGAAGCGTCAGTGCCGACGATCAGCCAGCTGGTCCGCAAGGGCCGCGAGAAGTTGAACATCAAGGGAAAGAGCCCCGCCCTGAAGGAGTGCCCTCAGAAGCGTGGCGTCTGCACCCGCGTCTACACCACCACGCCGAAGAAGCCGAACTCGGCCCTTCGCAAGGTGGCGCGTGTGCGTCTCACCAACGGGATTGAAGTGACGTCCTATATCCCCGGCGTGGGTCACAACCTCCAGGAGCACTCGGTGGTGATGATCCGCGGTGGCCGCGTGAAGGACCTCCCGGGCGTCCGCTACCACATCATCCGTGGCACGCTGGACTCCGTGGGCGTGGCGGGCCGCAAGCAGGGCCGCTCCAAGTACGGCGCCAAGCGTCCGAGCTGAAGCAGTTCGATCACCTCCAGAAGTTGAGTTGGGACGCTCGCCCCACACCCTGGGGAGCGCGCCTGGTTTCGTAGTTCCTTTCAGTTCATGAAGCCCCGAAGGGCTCCGCATGGCGGGGCTGGGGCGTAAGGGAAGAAGAGATGCCTCGTCGTCGCGTAGTAGCGAAGCGCAAGATTCTGCCGGATCCGAAGTTCCAGGATCGGCTCGTCACCAAGTTCGTCAACGACCTGATGCGCAAGGGGAAGAAGTCCATCGCCGAGGGCGTGTGCTACGGCGCCTTCGCCCTCATCGAGGAGCGTGCGAAGGAGGACCCCCTCAAGACGTTCAAGAAGGCCCTGGACAACGTCAAGCCGGTCCTCGAGGTGAAGAGCCGCCGCGTCGGTGGCGCCACCTACCAGGTTCCCGTCGAGGTCCGTCAGGACCGCCGCGTGGCGCTCGGCATGCGCTGGATCATCTCCTACGCCAAGGCGCGTGGTGAGAAGACCATGCAGGAGAAGCTCGCCGGCGAGATCATGGATGCCGCCAACAACCGCGGCAACGCCGTGAAGAAGCGCGAGGACACGCACAAGATGGCGGAGGCGAACAAGGCCTTCGCGCACTACCGCTGGTAGGCCTCACGGGCCTCGCGGTCTGACACCCGGATGCGCGACGCGTGTCCGGGTGTTGCAGTTCTCTGACAATCCGTCCCCCCGATTCGAAGAGGGAATGAGGCCATGCCTCGCGAGTATCCGCTCGAGCGCTATCGCAACATCGGCATCATGGCGCACATCGATGCCGGCAAGACTACGACCACCGAACGGATCCTGTTCTACACAGGCGCCATCCACAAGATGGGTGACGTGGACGACGGCAACACCACCACGGACTGGATGGTGCAGGAGAAGGAACGCGGCATCACCATCACCTCCGCGGCCATCACCGCCTTCTGGACGCGCCGGGATCAGAAGTACCGCGTCAACATCATCGACACGCCGGGCCACGTGGACTTCACCATCGAGGTGGAGCGCAGCTTGCGCGTGCTGGACGGCGCCATCGCCGTCTTCGACGCGGTGAACGGCGTGGAGCCCCAGTCCGAGACGGTCTGGCGCCAGGCGGACCGCTACAAGGTTCCGCGCATCTGCTTCATCAACAAGATGGACCGGGTGGGCGCGGACTTCGAGATGTCCGTGGGCACCATCCGCGAGAAGCTGGGCGCCCGGCCGGTGCGCATGCAGCTGCCGCTGGGCGCCGAGGATGCCCACCGGGGCGTGATCGATCTGGTGCGGATGAAGGCGCTGGTGTTCCACGACTCGGAGATGGGCAGCAAGTTCGACGTGGTGGACGTCCCCGAGGAGTTCCGCGCCAAGGCCGAGGAGGCGCGCGCGCAGCTCATCGAGGCCGCCGCCGAGCAGGACGACGCGCTCACCGAGAAGTTCCTCGAGGGCACCGAGCTCACCGAGGAGGAGATCCGGGGCGCCATCCGCAAGGGCTGCGTTGGGCTGAAGCTGTTCCCGGTGTTCTGTGGCTCGGCCTTCAAGCACAAGGGCGTGCAGCCGCTGCTGGACGCGGTGGTGGACTACCTGCCCAGCCCGATGGACATCCCCCCGGTGCACGGGAAGACGCCCAAGGGCGAGGACGAGACGCGCCCCACGGACGACAAGGCGCCCTTCAGCGCCCTGGCGTTCAAGATCATGAATGATCCGACGTTCAGCGCCCAGACGCTCACGTTCCTGCGCGTCTACTCGGGGCGGCTGGAGGCGGGCACGGCGGTGTGGAACTCGGTGAAGGGCAAGCGCGAGCGCGTCAGCCGCCTGGTGCAGATGCGCGCGGACAAGAAGGACGAGATCACCGAGTGCTTCGCCGGCGACATCTGCGCCGTGGTGGGCCTGAAGCTGGCCACCACTGGTGACACGCTGTGCGACGACAAGCAGCCGATCATCCTCGAGCGGATGGAGTTCCCCGAGCCGGTGATCGACATCGCCATCGAGCCGAAGTCCACGGCGGACCAGGACAAGATCATCCAGGCGCTGCAGAAGCTGGCGATGGAGGATCCCTCGTTCCGGGTGAGGACGAACGAGGAGACGGGGCAGACGCTCATCGCGGGCATGGGCGAGCTGCACCTGGAGATCATCGTCGACCGGCTCCTGCGCGAGTTCAAGGTCGACGCCAACGTGGGCAAGCCGCAGGTGGCCTACCGCGAGACGATCACCATCCCCGCGGAGGCCGAGGGCAAGTACATCCGGCAGTCGGGCGGCAAGGGCCAGTACGGCCACATCTGGCTGCGGGTGATGCCCAACGAGCAGGGCAAGGGCTTCGCCTTCGAGAGCAAGATCACCGGCGGCGTGGTGCCCAAGGAGTTCGTCGAGGCGGTGAAGGAGGGCGTCTCCGAGTCCATGCAGAACGGCCCGGTGGCGGGCTACCCCATGGTGGACGTGAAGGTGGAGGCCTTCGACGGCTCCACGCACGAGGTGGACTCGAGCGAGATCGCCTTCAAGATCGCCGGCTCCATGGCCTTCCGCGAGGCGGTGAACAAGGCCCAGGCGGTGCTGCTGGAGCCCATCATGAACTGCGAGATCGTCACCCCCGAGGAATTCATGGGGGACGTCATCGGAGACCTGAACGGCCGCAAGGGGAAGATCCAGGGGATGACGCCCCGGCCTGGCGGAGTACAGGCCATCCAGGCGCAGGTACCGCTCGCCGCGATGTTCGGCTATTCGACGGACCTGCGCAGCAAGAGCCAGGGAAGAGCCACCTACACCATGCAGTTCAGCCACTATGCGCCTGCGCAGAAGAGGGCCCAGAACACATAACGGCTGCCCGCAGGGTCTCCACCCTGCCGATTTCTGTTGATCTTTCAGTCACATTGGAGCAGGACGCAGCACCTCCGTTTTTCCCAGAGAAATGCCGGCCAGCGGGCCGGCCCCACCAGGAGAAGTCATGGCCAAGGAGAAGTTCGATAGATCCAAACCCCACGTGAACATCGGGACCATCGGTCACGTGGACCACGGGAAGACGTCGCTGACCGCCGCCATCACCAAGGTGCT